>CAJMQA010000191.1 GCA_905215395.1 uncultured bacterium
GGAGGATTGTTTTATTTTGATATGGCTGAATTGTGGCTCATTTATATACTGTTGGCTTTGCGGAGTATAGGGAATGCTTTTCATTCCCCTGCTATGCAGGCTGCAATTCCTATGTTGGCTCCTGACAGTGAATTGATGCGGATTGCAGGTGTAAATCAGGCCTTACAATCGGTGAGTAATATTGCAGGTCCGGCATTGGGGGCTTTGATGATCACTTCGCTGAATATGACCATGGTGATGTTAGTGGATGTCGCCGGGGCAATTATAGCTTGTACTGCACTGATGTTTGTCTTTATACCTGATCCTGACCGGAAAGAAGGAACGAAGCAAAGCGGTGTGTTACATGAGATGCACGAGGGCTTGAAGGAGATCCAGAAACATCCGGGATTACCTTGGCTGATGACCATTTCGGTCATGGTGACATTTTTCCTGATGCCGGTGGCAGTACTTTTTCCTTTGATTACAGTCACTCATTTCGGGGGAGGTACATTTCAGATGAGTTTGGTGGAAATTGTCTGGGGATCAGGAATGTTGGCCGGTGGATTCATTTTGGGTGTATGGAAAATCAAAGCGAGGAAGGTGTTACTGATTAATATTTCTTATCTGGCTTTAGGAATATATATTTTGATTTCAGGTTTGTTACCCTCGGATGCCTTTACTGTTTTTGTCTGTCTGACAGTTATTGGAGGTTTATCAACTCCGTTTTACAGTAGTCCCTTTACTACTTTATTACAGATGTATATCGATCATTCTGCTTTGGGACGTGTATTCTCGCTCTTCGGAAGCCTGAGTTTATTGCCTTCTCTGGTGGGAATCCTGGCAACAGGATATATTGCTGATCATATCGGAGTTTCCAATGCTTTCCTGATTTCAGGAGTCATTATTCTGATATTGGGAGGGATTTCGTTTTTTATTCCCTCGGTGATGAAGTTGGAACACAGATCCGTAAACTGATATCCGGTTTCCGGAATATAAAAGAAAAACCGGTTGGAAGAACAGGATAAATTAAAAAAGCCTATATTTGTTTACACTTAGGAAAAGTAATTGAGGTATGCTGGGAGATACTGATTTACAAGTATTACAATCGTTTAAGATGGGGCATTTGGAGTTGTTGTACCGCCGGATTTATCCGGGCTTGTTGTTATATGCCGTAAAGAATGCCGGCAACCAGCATGATTTTCTGGCGGAAGATTGTGTCCAGAATGCTATTTTCAATGCCTGGAAACGAAGAACTTCATTTGATTCGATCTATACCCTGAAATCATTTTTGTATATCTCTATCCGGAATGAAATCATCAGTTTGCACCGGAAAGAGAAAGCGCGGGAACGTTATTCTTCTCAATTGGAGAATGAATTGTATTTTGCTAATTCTGTGATTGATCAGGAAACTCAGCTTTTGTTGTATAATGCTATTCAGAGTCTGCCGGATAAAGAGCGTCAGATTTTTGACCTGAGTTTTATCGAAGGGTTAAAAAATACAGAAATTGCGGAAAAACTTGGAGTCTCCGATAGTACTGTGAAAAAGACGAAAGCCAGGGCATTGGAAATATTACGGAAAAAACTTGATCCTGGGTTGTTTCTGTTTTTATTTTCTGTGTGAGAAAAAAGGAGGGGGATGTGTGGTGATAATTTTTTTTTGCTCTTTTTTTACCCCATTTTAGTAGTATTGCGTTATAAATATGATTTGAAAAAAATAATGCTAGATATACTGAAATGGAAAGGGAAAATGATGTTTTATTCAGGATTTCCAGACTGATTGTCAAAGAAATGACTTCCGGGATTTCTCCGGAAGAAAGAGAGATACTGGAAACTTGGTGTCACGAAGCTTCGGAAAATGAAATTTTGTACCGGAAACTGAAAGATTCCCACTACCTGAAAGGGGGTGTTTCCCGTTTGGCTTCAGTAGATATCCGGCCTTCTTTGGCAGATATGCAGGCACGGATCAGTACACATCAGAAAGAGGTACGGGTAATTCGTCTGCGCCGGTTGGCAGGAATCGCTGCCCTGTTTTTCATATTATTCGGTGTTTATTGGCTATACCGTCAGCCTTCGTCTACCCCACAGGTAGAGGTTGTCCAGCAGATCCAGGCCGGAGGACCACGGGCTGTCCTGCATTTAGGAAACGGTACTGTTATTCACTTGGATACCTTGCAACAAACGATAACCCAGGGAGAGGTTTCACTTCATAAAACGGATGAGCGGCGGTTGGCCTATTCCGGACAACTCTCCGGAAAAAATAAGAGCCTTTCGGGGAAAGTTGTGTATAATGAAATCGAGGTTCCCCGTGGGGGTGAATTTGATCTGGTATTGTCGGACGGTACTGTGGTATGGTTGAATGCCGAAAGCCGTTTACGATATCCGGTTGAGTTTACCGGAGGGGAAAGAAAGGTTGTGCTGGAGGGAGAAGCTTATTTTCAGGTGAAGAAAAATCCTGATTTGCCTTTCAGGGTAGAAAGCCGGAATCAGATTGTCGAGGTTTTAGGAACAGAGTTTAATGTTTCCGGATACGAAAATGAAGAAAATATTTACACGACTCTGGTGGAGGGAAAAGTGAAAGTGGAGACTACCGGAGGGAATATGACCTTATTACCCGGGGAGCAGTGCATCCTGTCCGAGGAGAATGGGGCAATGCAAAAGCGACAGGTAGATGTCGAAAAAGTCATCAGTTGGAAAAAAGGCAGATTTATCCTGGAAGAACAGAACCTGGAGCAGATTATGCAAAAATTGGCCCGTTGGTACGATATTGCGGTTTTCTATCAGAACGCCGGATTGAAAAATAAAGTTTTTAAAGGAAGTGTTCCCCGCTATGCAGACTTGCAGCAGGTTTTGAATATCCTGGAAAAAACAGGTGAAGTGCATTTTAACATACAGAACCGTACGGTTATCGTCCGTGAATGAAAGCAGAAAGGAAAATCTTGCCGGATTTTCCTTTCCTGATCATAAAACATCTGTTGCGTCAGATGTCATGTTTAATATAATCTCTACAAATCTATGAAAAAAAATCGAAATCTGGGTAATTCCGGTCGGATCAGATTACCCCAAAAATTGTTGATGATGAATTTAAAAGTGCTGTTTCTGGTGTGTATTGCGAATACGGTGTGTGCTGCCGGTTTTTCGCAATTGAAAAAGCTGAATGTTGGTTTTTCCGGACAAGAAATGACAGAAGTATTGGATTTTCTGACGAAGCAGACCGGCTATGAATTTGTATACCGTAAGGGAGTGTTGAACGACCGGGAAAAAGTGACTTTGGAATTGCAGGAAGTGACAGCAGATCAGGTGTTGGATGCTCTGTTGAAACCCCGGGGATACGATTATGAAATTGTCGATCAGGTGGTGATTATCCGCAAAGGAGTGCCTGCCCGGCAACAAGTGACACCGCAGGTCCGGCGGCAGTTGCAGGGAATAGTGAAGGATAGTGAAGGGAAACCGCTCCCTGGTGCTACAGTGAGAATCAAAGGAACGGGCTTGGGCACTGCTACTGATTTCTCCGGGACTTACCGACTGGAATTGCCTTCAGATCAGGAGATCCGTATTGTTTTTTCATTTGTAGGAATGCAGGACCGGGAAATAGTTTATCAAAATCAGAAAACACTGGATGTTGTTCTGGAGGAAGATGTTACAGAAATAGAGGAAGTGATTGTCACCGGGTATTCTTCCCGTAAAGTAAGTGAGATGACAGGAGCTGTGCAACAGTTCCGGGGGAAAGATATCGCTCAGTCGGCTACAGGAGGAAATCTGATGAATGCATTGAAAGGGCATACGACAGGTTTGCAGATAACAGGAAGTGACGGAGCACCGGGAAAAGACGGGGCTTTGTTGTTGAGAGGATTGGGAACGTTCTATGGGGATGATGCCGGGAGTAGCAGTTCAACACCTTTGATTGTGATAGACGGGGTAATCACGGATTATACCAGCATCAGCGGAGTGGTTTCCCCTGCAGATATTGCGGATATTACTGTGCTTAAAGATGCTGCCTCAACGGCAATTTACGGTTCTAGGGCAGCTACAGGGGTAATTGTAGTGACGACCAAAAAAGGGGTGAAAGATAAAATGACGGTATCCCTGGATGTGAAAATGGGTATCAGTACACCTGTTTTCGGCGGTCTGGAGTATATGAATTCTCAGGAATTACTGGCTTTCGGTGAGATGACCCTACGCAATTGGTGGGATACGAATGAGAGTTTGAGGTTGGATTATCCTGACCGGAAGGCTTTTGTACAGGATACTTTGGGGGCATTGCGGAAGAATTTTGATCTGACAAGGACAACCGATTGGCGCGATCTGGCTTACCGGACAGGTCTGAGTACAGATGTGGCGATGAGTATCCGTGGCGGAGGGGATAAGATGCAGTATTATTTTTCCTATAATTATTATGATGAACAGGGGACTCAGGTGGGATACGATTTGACCCGTCATCTGTTCAAGGCGAGGATGGATTTTGATGTGACGGAATTTTTGAGTTTCGGCGTGAATATGAATGGTACGTTTCAGAAAAGTGTGAGTCCGTATACCGGTCTGATTACCATGGAGAGTATTCATCCCTGGGTATTGCCCTATAATGAAAACGGGACTTTGAAGTACAATATGGAGAGCTGGAGTGATATGGCGATGAGTGCTGAAGCTTTGGTAAATCCTTTGCGGGATAATGCATACAATGACCTGACAGAATTGAGGAGTAATCTATTCGGTTCGTTTTCGGGAGTATTGAAACCTTTTAAGTGGATGACTTTGAGTTCGACCAATACATTTACTTTGATAAATACGAATGTCAATGAGTATCTGGATAGCCGGACCTATAGCGGTAATCACAGTAGTAATAATGTGAGTAACGGAACTTTGAAGGTAGATGACGGACGTAGCTGGAGTTTTTTAACTTCCAACATACTGCGTTTACAGCATCGTTTTGGAGAGCATAGCCTGAGCGGTTTGCTTGGTCAGGAGTGGTATGAACGGCACAGCCGGACGTCGCATGTGGAGATGTATGACCAGTTGATTGCCGGAGAACGGAATGTCGGGGGATTCGCTAAGCAAGGAAGAAAAAATGATGCCGGGGTAATGCCGACAGGCGGAGAAAGTGAATCAGGCAGTTTTTCGGTATTCTCGGAAGTGAATTATAATTATGCAGGAAAATATATGGCTTCAGCCTCTTTCCGTACGGATGGTTCTACTAATTTCGGAAAAGATAACCGGTACGGGACTTTTTATTCGGTGAGCGCATCCTGGTTAGCCTCCCGCGAAAAGTTTATGGCAGAACAGGATGTATTTTCTAACTTGAAATTCAGGTTTAGTTATGGTACCTCAGGAAAAGAAGCCGGGATGGATTATCTGAATTATACGCTTTATACTACAACCAATACGACATTTGATTATTATAGGAATCATCCTTATTATCAGTCAGTTTATGGTGCACAGTTGAATCAGCAGGGAAACGATCAATTGTCCTGGGAGACTGCATACAATTTGAATCTGGGTGTGGATATGGGATTTCTGAAAAACCGGATTGCTTTATCGGCGGATTGGTATAGACGGAGAAACGGCGACCTGATTATGGGGGTTACTTTGCCGGCAGCCGACGGAGTGGGACAACAATATCAGAATGTAGGAGAGATGGAAAACCGGGGGATTGAATTGGTACTGAATACCCATACGTTGAAAAGTAAAGATTTTAATTGGTATACAGCTCTGACTTTCAGTTATAACGATAATAGATTGACAAAACTGGATCAGGGAAAATTGTCACGGAACGGTTATAAAACTTTTTACGAAGGGGATAATATTGATGAATTGAAGAAGGTGAAAGTTGTTGGAGTAGATCCGCAGACAGGCTCGGCGCAATATGTTCGGGTGGAAGAGGATGGAACAGAAACAGTTGTGAATACGATGCTGGAAGCTACTAACGGGAATGGGGAAGCCAGTTATGTGAATGTCGGTTTGAGTCGTGCACCGTATTGGGGCGGTTTTACGAATACACTGAGTTACAGGAATTGGGAGTTGTATGTACACACTACTTATAGCCTTCATTATAAAGTATATAACGATATCCTGGCAGAGTATACTTCCGGGACAAGATGGATGAGGAATAATATGCATAAGCTACCTTCCGGGTGGAAGATCTGGGAAAAACCGGGAGATAAAGCTGATGTCCCGATGATGAATGCAGACCCTGCTGACATGCTGGATCTGGGAAATGAAACTTCTTTTTGTTATACGGATGCCAGTCATTTCCGGATTTCGAATATACGGCTGACTTACCGTTTTCCTCAGGCCTGGATGGATGCTGTACATTTGCAATCGGCTGCCTTAAGCTTCAGCTGTGATAATGTGCATACTTTTACTTCTAAGCGGTTTATCGGAAATGATCCTGAGAACGTAGGGGGCTGGGCAGCTCCGAGACGTTTTATCTTTGGTTTGAATGTTACATTTTAAATGAAAGAGCACGGTTATGAGAATTAAATATTTACTGATAGGAATCTTATTTTTGTCCGCCTGTAACGGACGTTTGGATGATATGCACCCTCACAATATGGCGGAGGCAGATAGTTATCTGAGTAGTTTTAATAATATTGTAAATGCCACATCGGGATTATACGGGCAATTTCAGAGCGCTGCCGGCGGATATACGGAAGTTTCCCTGTACCATGTGGCTTACCATGCTTTAGGTGAATTCAGGGCTAATAATGTAATTTTCAGTGAGGCTTTTCAGTCTTGGTCGACAG
>CAJMQA010000192.1 GCA_905215395.1 uncultured bacterium
ATCACGAAGGTACTAAAAATTTTCATTCGTTTCTGTCTTCATCGCTTTCGGTCATATTCAAAAGATTGATTTTTTCGAACATTACAAATGGAGTTTTCCGTGAGGTACAACTATTTACCAGGCAATGTTCACAATGTTTCATGCAGCAGGGATCAGAATGAATGGAGATCTGTATTTTATCTGAAAATCTGGCCGCCAGGGTATGTTCAAGGCTTTCACAAGCCTGGTGGCTTTCGATGAGATTGTAATACCAGGGCAGGGTGAGATCGCAGTCGATGTAAAGATAACTCCCGTATTTGATCGCTTTGGTATTGTGTATGTCTATCCAGTCGGGTCGACGGTTATTGTTGATACATTCCGCCATACTGAGCAGGATATCCTTGTCGGCTTTGTCGAGCAGGGTGGCAATTGTTTTTCTGAGTATGGATATACCTGTCCAGATGATAATGGTTCCGAAAATCAGAGCCAAAGCGCTGTCAATCCATAAAATTTTAGTGTAATAGAGTAGCAGTAAACCGATTACCAGTCCTATGGTAGAATAAGTGTCGGATTGTAAGTGACGTCCTCCGGCTATGAGTGCCATGGACTGGTATTTTTTTCCCATTTTTACACTGTACCATCCCATCAGGTAATTGATCAAACCGGCTATGGCCACAACGATGATTCCGATGTCAAGTTTACCTACAGGAGAAGGGGTAAATAGCCTTTGTATACCTTCGTATATGATCATTCCTCCGGCTATTGCTATCAATAATCCTTCAACGGAAGCAGATATCAGTTCTATTTTGCCATGTCCGAACGGGTGTCCCTTATCTTTGGGACGGGCAGCCCATCTTAAACTGAACAGACTGATAATTCCGGCCACGATATTAACAATACTTTCCATGGCATCGGTAAGGATTCCTACCGAGTTGGTGATGTAAAAAGCAATGAATTTTCCGGTCAGAATGATCAGAGAAAAGGATACAATCCAGAGTTGTATCCTTTGTTTTAAAATGTCCTCATTCATTGGGTAATGTTATTGGTAAAGGAAACGCTTAATACTGCGTTTGGGAGTCTTTTCAAACTCTTCATTGTATAGTTTGAAATTACTGACCTGGCTGTAGGCCGGTAACTGATGGTTGAGGGATTTCAGGTTTTCAGCCATGATCTCAGCCAGTTTTTCTTCGGAGATATGATCTGCATTTACAGCATCAAAGTCCGGATAAATTAACGCAACCAGTTTCTCTTCTTTGTCAATCACTATAGATTCGCTGATATAGGGCATATTGTTTAATTTATCTTCAATTTCTTCGGGGTATATATTCTGGCCATTGGAACTGAGGATCATATTTTTACAACGTCCTTTGATGAACAGGTAACCGTCTTTGTCTATGATTCCCATGTCTCCTGTATGTAGCCAGCCTTCGCTATCTATGGCAGTTGCAGTAGCTTCGGGATTCCGGTAATAACCGGACATAACACATTCGCCTTTCGCCAGTATTTCCCCGACAATTTGCTGCGGATCGGGGGAGTCTATCCGGAGTTCAACCCGGGGAACAGCTTTCCCGCAGGAACCTTGCCGGAAAGTCTGCCAGTTATCGTAGCTCAATAAAGGGCCGCATTCGGTCATCCCGTAGCCCACAGTATACGGAAAGCGTATGGAGCGGAGGAAGGTTTCAACTTCTTTATTCAAGGCTGCACCTCCGATAATCAGTTCTTTAAATTTTCCACCGAATGCCGAAATGACTTTCTGACGGATACTATCTCTGATTTTATCATTGATCAAAGGGATATTCATCAACAGTTTCATATGCGGTTTTTCAATCGTAGGGAAAACTTTTTTCTTGATGATTTTTTCAATGACCAGAGGAACGGTAATGATCAGATCCGGTTGTACTTCAGCAAATGCATCTGCAATTATTTTCGGAGAAGGGGTACGCGACAGAAAATGAATGTGCGTACCGTTGACAAATTGATACATGAACTCAAAGGCCAGTCCGTACATATGAGCCATAGGGAGCATGCAAACAACCTGTTCGCCTGGATTTATTCCGTAAGTATCAATGGCAAATTGCACGTTGGTCCGGAGACTCCGGTAGGGTAGCATCACCCCTTTGGAGGAACTCGTCGTTCCGGAGGTGTAATTGATTACAGCCAGTTGTTCCGGATGTTCATATTCGTAATGTACATCTTCGGGGGTGAACCGCTCCGGATATTTCTGGCCGAACAATTCGTTTAGTTTTGCCCGGGCCTGGATCAATTCTTTTTTATTGGCACATCGTAATGAATAGTCTTCAATGCGTATAACTCCATCCAGATTAGGCATAGCTGTCTCGTCTAGATTTTCCCAGACGACATCTCCTGCGAATAAAATCCGGGATTCTGAATGATTGACAATGTGATGTACGTTATCGGGTTTAAACTCGTTCAGTATGGGAACGGCAACTGCCCCGTAAGATAGAGTGGCCAGGAAAGCTATTCCCCAATTGCTGGTGTTACGGCTGCACAATGCAATTTTGTCTCCTTTCCGGATACCACAATGCTCAAACAGCAAGTGTAGTTTTTCTATTTTCCGGGCTACGTCTTTATAAGAACTGGTGGCTCCTTTAAAATCGGTTAATGCTGGCCGGTTCCAATTGTTACGGATACTTTCTTCTATGTATTTTATAAAACTTTCTTCCATTTCGCTTGCTTTGAATCAGCCAAAGATAAATCTTTCCGGTTGAAACCGGAAACCTTGGAAGGAAAAAATAGTAAACAGAGGTGAAAACTTATTGATATAAGTACCTCTTAATACTTCGTTTAGGGGTTTTTTCAAATTCTGTTTCCCTTACTTTCAAACGGGCAATCTGGCTGTATGTGGGAAGCATGTTGTTTAGTAGTTTCCGGTTATCCTCCATGATTTTTTTCAGGTGTTCTTCGTTTATTTTATCCTTTTTAGCCTGTTCATAATCGGGATAAACCAATGCTATTAATTTACTATCATTTTCCACCACCAGGGATTCTGATACATAAGGAAGGGCATTCAGCCGGTCTTCAATCTCTTCCGGATAAATATTTTGTCCGCTGGGACCTAGAATCATGTTTTTGCTGCGTCCTTTGATAAAAAGATAACCGTCGGGATCGATGATTCCCAGGTCGCCGGTGTGTAACCACCCCTCTTCATCTATGGTCATCTGTGTCGCTTCCTTATTGCGGTAATATCCCTCCATAACATTATCTCCCCGGACCAGGATCTCTCCGACTATTTTTTCGGGGTTGGATGAGTTTATCCGGATTTGCATGCGATCAACAACCTTACCGCAAGAGCCTGTGCGGAAGGTATGCCAGTCGTCGAAAGAAATGGCGGGACCACATTCGGTCATACCGTAACCTACCGTGTAGGGGAATTTTACGGAGCTCAGGAATTTTTCTACTTCAAGATTCAGGGCTGCCCCCCCGATGGCTATCAATTTGAAGCGTCCTCCGAAAGCATTGATAATTTTATGCCGGATAGAGGTTCGGAGACGGCTGTTGATATATGGTATTTTCAGGAATAATTTGATGTGGAATTTTTCCAGTTGCGGTAGTACCCGGTGTTTGATGATTTTTTCTATGATCAGGGGTACAGCTACAATCAGATTGGGCTTTACTTCTGAAAAAATTTCATTGATGATTTTCGGGGACGGGGTTTTAGAGATGAAATATACGTGCACGCCACTGGCAAAAGGGTAGATCAGTTCGAAAGCCAGTCCGTACATATGTGCCATAGTTAATATGGATACCAGACGTTCTCCCGGATTATACCCCATTTTGTCCAGGGCATATTTCAGATTTGACCACATGCTGCGGTAAGGGAGCATAACTCCTTTGGAGGCACTGGTGGTTCCTGAGGTATAATTGATCATTGCCAGCTGATCAGGTTGGTCTGGTTCATAGTGTACATCAGCAACGCTGAACTGCGGGGAATATTTTTGTCTGAATAATGCTGCTAAATGTGTATGTGCCTGGCCGAATCCGGGATTGGTGTTGTGCAGAATACTGTAATCTTCGATTTTCACTACAGTTTCAAGTTTGGGCATATGAGATTTGTCCAGTTCTTCCCAGATGGGGGTACCAACAAATAATATCCTGCAAGCGGAATGGTTGATTATGTGGTGTATATTGTCGGCTTTAAATTCGTGGAGAATGGGTACGGCAACTGCCCCGTAAGACAGGGTAGCCAGGAAAGCGATCCCCCAATTGGCCAGATTCCGGCTGCATAAAGCTATTTTATCTCCTTTTTGAATACCGGCTTCCTGAAACAGGATATGCAGTTCGGCAATCTTCCGGGCCACATTGTGGTAGGTGTGGGTTGTTCCTTTATAATCGGTGAGGGCGTGATGATTCCAGTGAGTTTTAATACTATGTTCAATGTAATATAAAAAGCTTTCTTCCATGACTCTGATCGGTTTGTCTGAAAAGCACATCCCGGAGGCCGGTGTGGAAAGTGCTTGAGCACGGTCGTGTTTAATTTCGTCCATATTTCCACAGTTGATGGGCGTCGGAATGTGCTTATAGAATTGTTATACCTGAATTCCGGAAAAAGGATTCGGTTTATAAAAGATTTATATTTTTTTATCTTATGTGGAAAACGTTATATAGGATTGAATAGGCTTTAAGAAAGTGGTATTTACCCATATGAAGTTAAATAATGTCAGGGACGAAACTAAAGAGTGTCAGGGGTCGTAATTAGGAACGAGTAAACATTAAAGTGCTCATTATAATTATATTACATACTTTAACATTCTTAATTATGAAAACAGAAAATCCAAACACCCCCATTTTCGGTACGTCGGAGGAATTCCGGGTAGCTCCCAAGTTTGAAATGCCTAGAAATTCAATGCCTGGTGAGGTAGCCTATCAGTTGGTTCATGATGAAGCTATGCTGGACGGAAATTCCCGTTTAAATCTGGCAACTTTTGTATCGACCTGGATGGACGATTATGCCCGTCGTATTATGACGGAGAATATGGATAAAAACATGATCGATAAGACTGAATATCCGCAAACGGCAGAAATAGAACGCCGTTGTGTAAATATCCTGGCTAAATTGTGGAATTCTCCGGAGAAACCGTACTGTACCGGTACCAGTACTGTCGGATCGTCTGAAGCTTGTATGCTTGGAGGGATTGCAGCTCTGAAACGCTGGCAGAAACGTCGTCGCGCCAAGGGGCTTCCGACCGACAAACCCAATTTTATTATTTCTACCTGTATGCAGGTCGTATGGGAAAAGTTCGCTATTTATTGGGATGTAGAAATGCGGATGGTGCCTGTTACTATGGATAAAATTACCATGCAGGCAGAAGATGTCGTAAAGATGTGTGACGAAAATACCATATGTGTTGTTCCGATTCAAGGGGTGACGATTACGGGTTTAAACGACAATGTCAAAGAGATCAATGACGCTTTGGATAAATTAAATGCACAGAAAGGCTGGGAGATTTGTATTCATGTGGATGCGGCTACCGGTGGTTTTATCCATCCGTTTATCGATCCGGAAACAGTTTGGGATTTCCGTTTGAAATGGGTATTGTCGATTAGTACCTCAGGACATAAATTTGGTTTGGTGTATCCGGGTGTAGGTTGGGTTGTCTGGAAAGATAAACAATATTTGCCTCAGGAAATGAATTTTGCCGTGAACTATCTGGGAGCTGATATTCCGAGTATTTCTATCAACTTTTCCCGTCCTGGAAATCAGGTGCTGGCTCAGTATTATCAGTTCCTGCGTCTGGGGATGGAAGGATACCGTCAGATTCAGCAAAACTGTCTTAATGTTTGTTTGTACCTGAAAGAACAATTGAAAGAGATGGGTATTTTTGAATTTTTCAGCAATGATATGCCGAATCCATTGTTTATCTGGAAGCTGAAAGACGATCCGAAACGGAAATGGACTTTATATGATTTATCAGATGCATTACATACGCAGGGATGGCAGGTTCCGGCTTATACCATGCCTAAGAATATGGAAGATGTTATCATCATGCGGGTAGTGGTTCGTCAGGGAACAGGAAAAGATCTGGCAGACCTGTTGATGAAGGATATGCGGGCCAATATTGCTGTGCTCGATAAATTACAGGAACCAACGAATAGCGCTATTCTTTGGAATAAAAAACAACCTCAGAAACCAAGGGGCTTCAATCACGCAAAATAAAAAGGGTGATACAATAAAACGGCAGGAGAATTCTCCTGCCGTTTTATTGTATCAGGTTATATCAGTACCAGGAATATTTTTTTATTTTCATATTTTACAAATGCTGCATACTACATTTACACGATACAAAGATAGGGTGGTTCATGGTATTCTTTATTATAAATTATCATCTTTCCTTTATATATCACGGATAAGTGTTTATTATCCGGTAAAAAGATTGTAGGTCTGGTTTATTGTATTACCTTTGTATACATTAGAGTTTATGAATCATTATTGTCAAAGTTCTTCTTTAATTATTTAAATAAGTCTCTCCTTTAATAATCTTACTCTCTAAATGATTTTATTCTAGTGAACATTTATATTGCAGGTTTGAGCTGTGCCATCAATGATGCAGGCTGGAACATGGAAAAATTCATTTACATTAAATATAATTGCATGGGAAGACCAGTAACATTTGGTAAAAAAGAAAACGAAAAGAAAAAGCAAGCACGAAGGTTGGAAAAACA
>CAJMQA010000193.1 GCA_905215395.1 uncultured bacterium
GGGTATCCGCATCGAAACCGGGCTCCCCCAAACAATGAAAGACAAAGATTCCTCAAATTCCCTCCAGATCCGCAAACACCCGACGGGCAATCCAGGCACAGGCTTCTGCATCAGCCAATGCATTGTGATGTTTTTCAAGTTCGTATCCACAAAAGGCCGATACGGTATGTAACTGATAGTTCTCCAAACCTTTGATCATCTTCCGGGCCAAACGGTAGGTACAATAAAACTGATACTCCGGATAATTCATTTCATAAAGTTGATGGACCGCTTTCAGGCAACCTTCATCAAACATACTATTATGAGCCACCAAAGGGATTCCCTTGATCATTGGAACAATTTCCCGCCATACGGTCGGGAATGTCGGAGCCTCGTCTGTATCCGCCCTGCACAATCCATGAATAGCCGTATTCCGGCGGGCATAAAAATTCGGAGCCGGCTGTATCAGACTGTAAAAACGGTCTTCAATTTCTCCGCGATCCATCACAACAATCCCTACCGAGCAAACACTTGTCCTCTGCCAGTTCGCCGTTTCAAAATCAATGGCTGCAAATTTCTCTATCATTTTTCCCTGGTTTTCTACTTCAAATTTATCAAAATCCCGGTAAATCCATTACTACGGCAGGAATCAGCAGTAGAAAACCAAGGACAATAAAAATCAGCAAGATCTTTGCAAACCATCTCACCCATACCTCATAAGGGATACGGGCAATTCCCAAAGCTCCGATCAAGACTGCCGAAGTCGGAGTAATCATATTGGTAAAGCCATCACCGAACTGGAAAGCCATCACCGTTGCCTGGCGCGAAATCCCGATTACATCCGAAAACGGGGCCATTATCGGCATCGTCAAGGCAGCTTTGGCCGAACCCGAAGGAATAATAACATTAATTAAAGTCTGTATCACATACATTGCTCCCACTGAAGCGACTCTTCCCGCCTCATTCATTAAAGCGGCCAGTGAATGCAGAATAGGATCAATGATATGTCCGTCCTGCAAAACCTGGATGATTCCTCCGGCAAGCCCCACAACAATTGCTGCAGACAAGATGTCTTTAGCCCCTTCCAGAAACAATTTAATAATACCATCGGCATTTTTTCCGGCTGCATATCCGGACAAAACGCCCATTGCCAGGAAAATTGCAGAAATTTCCGGCAAATACCATCCATGCCCCATCACTCCGATGACCAGAAAAACGACTGTAAATGCCAGAATTGAAAGAATAAAAAAATGAAAAGATTTCCGCAATCCCATCCAGCCAAACAAAGCAAACAAAACCGTACAAACGGGAACAGCATAGAAAGTAACTGAAGCACTTCCCAGGCTAAAAGTAGTGACCGGATACACAAAGGCAAAAATAATGAGTGATACCAATATCAGCCCATATACCACATAGGCTGCCAACGGAATCGTATAGATCACCTCTTCCGCATTTTCAGCCCGGCGGTTCCGCCAATATTCATCTGCCTGATACATAGGAGAAAGAGCCGGATCACGTTTAATCCGCGCGGCATATATCAGTACACAGATGATCAGAAGAGCCGTCAGTAAAAACCAACAAAACAAACGGTACTCAAAACCGGAAAACAGAGGCAAATCAGAAAGCCCCTGAGCAATACCAATGGTAAAAGGATTCAGTATCGCTCCGGAAAATCCCACATGAGCAGCCACATATACCATGCACAAACCTGTAATTGAATCATATCCCATAGAAATAGCAAGAGGCACAATAATAATCACAAAAGCCAGAGTCTCTTCGCTCATACCAAATACGGCCCCGAACAGACTAAACAATACGATGACCATGGAAATGACAATATTATTGACGCCGATCCGTTTCATAAACCGATGCCGCTCCAGTCCTTGTGTAAAACGCAGAAATGAAAAAATTCCCACATCAATGGCCCGGCTGTTGTTCATAATCTGGAAAGCTCCTCCAATAATCAACAAAAAAGCAATGATACCGGCTTGCTTCTCAAATCCCAACAGCAAAGAAGAAAATACCTGCCACGTCTGAGGAGCGGCTTCTACAGCATGATACGAATTATCCACAATCACCGTCCGTGTCGTCCCGTTCACCTCCACTGTATGCCGGCTGTACTCTCCGGCCGGAATTATCCAGGACAATATGGCACAAATAATAATGATAGATGAAATAATCGTATAAGTATGAGGTATTTTTTTCAACATAGCGCACGTTTTATTATATACATTTTTTCATTCCAGTGTACAAAGATATATTTTTCAGGACAGACCTCACATTTTCTATCAATATTGTGCAGGTTGATACAGGAATTGTTCGCACAACCTGCTATCTAAATTCATCAAACAATCTGATAAGCACCAGATAAAAGTTTAATTTCATACAACAGAAAAAAAATCGGTTGCAGGATTAACATCCCCCCGGTTCAGGTTTTGTCATAAAATAAATTATAACGTAATTTGCATATAGATAAAATTGACTGAAGCGGATATGTACACAGAGCTAAGAAGAGTGATTGAGGCAGCCTGGGAAAACCGGGAACTACTGAAACATACAAACACTAAAAATGCCATCGGCCAGATTATCGGATTACTGGATAAGGGGCAATTACGGACAGCCGAACCCACAGCCCATGGCTGGCAGGTAAATGAATGGGTGAAAAAAGCCGTCATCCTCTATTTTCCCACCCAAAAGATGGAAACTATTACCACCGGTCCCTTCGAATATCACGATAAAATCATGCTCAAGCAGGATTATGCAGAGCTCGGAGTACGGGTAGTTCCTCCGGCAGCAGCCCGTTACGGAGCTTATGTCGCCCCCGGCGTAGTGATGATGCCCTCCTATGTTAACATCGGAGCTTATGTCGATTCCGGTACGATGATAGATACGTGGGCTACGATAGGTTCATGTGCGCAAATCGGGAAAAACGTCCATTTGAGCGGAGGAGTCGGAATCGGAGGTGTACTGGAACCCATCCAGGCGGCTCCTGTCATTATCGAAGAAGGTTGTTTTATTGGTTCCCGTTGCATTGTTGTCGAAGGTGCTCATCTGGAACCAGAGGTCGTTCTCGGCGCTAATACTGTTATTACCGCCTCCACCAGAATCATCGACGTCTCCGGCTCTGTACCTGTTGAATATCAAGGGTATATTCCCACACGTTCCGTGGTTATTCCAGGAAGCCGGAAAAAACTGTTTCCGGCCGGAGAATACGAAGTACCTTGTGCACTGATCATCGGCAAACGGAAACCGTCTACCGACCTGAAAACCTCTCTGAATAGTGCCCTGCGCGAATTTGATGTACCTGTATAACGTAAATAAAAAATTAAAGAAATATGGAAAAAATTAAAGCAGCCGTTGTTGGATACGGCAATATCGGAAAATTTGTTGTGGAAGCCCTTCAGGCTGCCCCTGATTTTGAACTTGCAGGCATTGTACGCCGGAATATTACCCATATTCCGGAAGAACTGAAAATCTATCCGGTCGTCCAAAAGCTCGGGGAACTGGAAAAAGCAGACGTAGCCATCCTTTGCACTCCTACCCGTAGTGTGGAAACTTATGCAAGCGAAGCCTTAAAAATGGGGATCAACACAGTGGACAGTTTTGATATTCACACCCAGACAGTAAATTTACACCACACCCTGGATAAAATAGCCCGAGAACATCAGGCAGTAGCTATCATGTCGGCAGGCTGGGATCCGGGAACGGACTCTGTAATCCGGACCTTACTGGAAGCTTGTGCTCCCAAAGGAATCACGTACACCAATTTCGGACCCGGCATGAGTATGGGCCATACTGTTGCAGTAAAGGCCATTGAAGGGGTAAAGGCAGCCTTATCGATGACCATTCCCACAGGGACAGGAATTCACCGCCGGATGGTATACATTGAATTACAAAATAATTACAGCTTTGCTGAAGTGGCACAGAAAATCAAAAACGATCCCTATTTTGTACACGATGAAACCCACGTTTTACAAGTAGAAGATGTAAACGCTCTATTAGACATGGGACACGGAGTGAATCTCACCCGGAAAGGGGTATCCGGCAAAACCCAAAACCAGTTGTTCGAATTTAATATGCGTATCAACAACCCGGCACTGACTGCCCAGATTATGGTCTCTTCTGCCCGCGCTTCCATGCGACAGAGTCCCGGATGTTACACCCTCATTGAAATACCGATGATCGACATGCTTTACGGTGAACGGGACGAACTGATCCGGCATCTGGTATAAGAATTCAGGGAAGATGTTACATTTCATCCAATCGTAACATCTCCCGTTCTTTTTTGGTTAGACTACCTGCCACAATATGATAAGACTTTTCCACTAACTCTCTGATCTTGTTATCTGATACATCCTGATTGAAATATACACTAATCCAATACTTTTTATTCATATGCCACCCCGGCTTTATCCCGATATATCCAGCCTGTAATTCTGTAGACTCTTCCGGATTACACTTGATGCAACAAAAATCAAAGATCTCAATGTTCACAAAACAAAACCATTTGTCTGCGACATAAAAACACAGGACATCACGGCTATACGGATCAGTCACCTTCGGAAAAGGCATCTTTTCATGAACTCCTTTGAATGAAAGGCAATATTCTCTGAATTCTTCAATATTCATTTCTTTTCGTATCTTATTCCTCCGGTTTTATCATATAAAAACAACTTGTACTAAAAAAGTTTCTCAAGTATGGAACAGAGGAAATTACTTTATTCAACTTCCTTGGTTTCAGCCCAAACTTAGTTTCATAATGCGGATTGATAAAATACAGTTGCTGGTCAACAATGTGATATCCGGTTTTCCGCACACTATTCCGGAACACTTCAATCGTACACTGCGTAGTTTTGATACTCAACAACTCCTCTATCGTACCTTCTTTTTCCCTCCCCATTTTTAGTATCCATTTGTACAAAGCACGCGGTAACAGGTGTATGAATGGCATATGAGAAATAATTTTCCCGGATGCAACCTGCTGATGTCCCCCAAACGGCATATACCAAGCCGGAAAGGCAATAAAAATCATTCCATGGGGGGCTAAAAAATTTTTCAGTCCCAATAAAAAACGGATCTTATCTTCAATGTGCTCAATCACGTCATGGACTAAAATCAAAGAAAATTTATTCTGCAGTTCTTTCAATTGAAATACATCAGAAGCAATGAATGTTCCTTGTTGCCCTCTTTCTGCAAAAAACAAGCGGGCATTTTTTATCCTGGTAGCCGCTATATCAACACCTGTCACTTTACACCCCAACCGGGCAAACGGCAATAAATTACCTCCTTCCCCACATCCAATTTCTAAAACTTCATCAGGTATTGTTTTCGTAAATTTACGGATATATGGAATATAATACTTCGAAGTTGTACGTATTTGCTCATCAAAATAGCGTTCACGGTTATAATGACGTTCTTGCATTTTTTCTTATTTCTTATGTTTTCAAACTAAAAGATAAACATAAGGTTTTATTCTTTTCTGGTTCGTCAAAAAAAATAAAACCAGTCCGTCGTAAATGTACAAAAAATACAGAATGAATAACCCGCCCTTTATACTTTTTCGTATATATCAATATACCAGATGATTACAATTTCGACCCTATACGTTTCCCCATTTTCAATCCCATCTTTATACAATAAAACAGGTCATCGGAGAACCTGATACCAGTAAAAAATAAAAAACAAAATCAGCAAAATGAAAAGAAAAACTTTGTACTTTCGTCATTTGAAATTTTCTATCACCTGCGTAATGATGAACGATAAACTGAAGGAAGAAATCCGTCAAACCCAGGAAATACTTAAAAACGGAGGAGTAATTCTTTACCCCACCGATACGATCTGGGGACTAGGCTGCGATGCAACGAACGAGGATGCAGTAAAAAAGATTTATGAGATCAAAAAACGAACAGACAATAAATCCATGCTGGTATTACTGGAGGATGCAGGTAAGATAGCCTCCTATGCAAACGTTCCGGACATTGCTTTGGATTTGATTGAAGTCGCCGATAAACCTACTACTATCATCTATCCGGGAGCAAAAAGACTGGCTCCCAGCCTGATTGCAGAAGACGGAACAATCGGCATCCGTATTACAAAAGAGGAATTTACCCGATCTTTATTATTTCGTTTCAACAGACCTATCGTTTCTACCTCTGCTAATATCAGCGGAGAACCTTCTCCGAAATTTTTCGGTGAAATCAGCGAAGAGATCAAAAATGCTGTGGACTACATCGTAGATTACCGCCGCAATGACCACAAACCAGCTTCCCCTTCCAGCATAATCAAATTGGGCTTAGGAGGAGAAATAGAAATTATCCGGAAATAATTTCATAATAAATATGAAAAGCGAAAAATTATGGCTTTGATTTTAAATATTGATACAGCAACTACTGTATGTTCTGTCGCTCTGGCAAAAGATGGAAAAGTAATTGCCCTAAAAGAAAGTAATGAAGGATTAAATCATTCTGTATTACTAGGTACATATATAGATGAACTCCTAAAAGAAAATACCCTGAACGCCAGCGATCTGGATGCAGTAGCCATCAGTATGGGACCGGGGTCGTATACCGGCTTACGTATCGGAGTATCTCTGGCAAAAGGAGTGTGTTT
>CAJMQA010000194.1 GCA_905215395.1 uncultured bacterium
GAGACGGAACCAATGATGCCCCTGCTTTGGCCCAGGCTGATGTTGGAGTGGCGATGAACAGTGGCACTCAGGCTGCAAAAGAAGCCGGAAATATGGTGGATTTGGATAATGACCCGACAAAGCTGATTGAAATTGTGGAGATCGGAAAACAGTTGCTAATGACCCGGGGAACTCTGACAACTTTCAGTATTGCGAATGATGTGGCTAAATATTTCGCAATTGTCCCGGCTTTATTTATGGTTTCTATTCCGGCATTAGGTGCATTGAACATCATGAATTTGCATAGTCCTGAAAGTGCAATTCTCTCGGCAGTGATTTTTAATGCGATAATCATTCCGGTTTTAATACCCTTGGCATTGAGGGGAGTGGCCTATAAGCCGATCGGGGCTTCTGCCTTATTGCGGAGGAATCTGTTGATTTATGGTTTGGGTGGGGTGATTGTACCGTTCATCGGTATTAAATTGATAGATATGTTGATCAGTGTGATTCTGTAATTATTAAACTAAAAATATCATGAAATCAAATTTATTGAAAGCTCTGAAATTGACGCTGTTTTTTGTGTTTTTCAGTGTATGCTATATATCGATTCTTTGGTCGTTTGCAAAAATAGCCGGGCCGAATGGAGGTAATGCAGAGGTTGTTGTCGTAGAGGGGAAAGTGGTGGGAGCTGCTAATGTCGGACAATCCTTTACGAAAGATATCTATTTCTGGGGGCGTCCTTCCTGTGCGGGGGATGGCTATGATGCTTCCAGTTCTGCGGGGAGTAACAAGGGGGCTACAAATCCGGAATATCTGGCGGAAATAGAAGCCCGTATAGATACATTTTTAATGAAACATCCTTATCTGAAACGTTGTGATGTACCGGCAGAGATGGTGACAGCCAGTAGTAGCGGACTAGATCCGGAAATTTCCAAAGCCGGGGCATATGCTCAGATCAGGCGTGTAGCTATGGCCCGGGGGATGTCAGAAGAACGGGTGAAAGCTGTTGTCGATCAGCAGGTAAAAGGTGCATTACTGGGCTTGTTCGGACCTGGAGACCGGGTGAATGTTCTGAAATTGAATGTGGCTTTGGATGCGGTAAGCAATCTTCTTATGCAGAACTGAATTATCCGTTTGCTGTAACTAATCTGGCTTTAAAAGCCACGAAAGAGATTCGGTTTAGTGAGACTTTTTCCATGCCTTTATTTGCCCGGCTGATTTTTAATCCTAAGGCAGAAGATGCCCATCTTGTACTGGGATTTATCATTCGATGACTTCTCGCTTATCTATATCCCGGGTGTTTTATATCTGTCCCGGAGTAGTTATTTCAGCCGGACTTTTGGCTTTATATCCGTCCAGGCCGTAGTACAGGATGTACAACTCACCGAGGATAATCAGCCACCAGGTCCGGCGCCAGTCGCCTTGCAGTGTATCCGCTAGGATTCCTTGCAATAGGGGAAATACACCACCTCCGACAACTCCTATCATAAGAGTGCCGGAGGCTTTGGTTGTATAGATGCCTAATTTGGCTAAAGCCAGAGTATAGATTGCTGGCCACATTACAGAATGGCAAAGGCCTATTGCAACCAGGAGCCAGGGATTGGAGAGTAACATAGAGAGTATAAGCAATACAGAGGAGCTAATGGAGGAGTAAATCAACTGATTTTGAGGAGATACTTTAGGATAAACAGAAGCCACAAAACGACCGGTCAATATTCCTCCCCAATAAAGGGCTGCCATTTTGGTGGCAGCTGAGGCAAAGCCGCTGTTCAGGCTTGCTGCATACAGGTTGATATTGGCTCCTACTGCGACTTCAACACCCACATAACAAAAGATGCCGATCACCCCTAAACGGAGTTGTGGAAAAGACCAGATGCTTTTTGCAGGCAGATTGGTTACAGTTTTGGGGGAAATATCAACAGCCGGCATTTTGGCTCTACCGGTAATGAAGGTGAGTATGAGGATAGAGGCGATTAAGCAAATTACCGGGAATACGAATTCTTTGGAATCGATATTGTGTAACGGTAGTCCGTAAAACAGAACATTGCTGACGAATAAAGGTCCTAAGGCCATGCCGATAGAGTTCGTCGTACCCCCGATCATCTGCCGTTGCAGGGAATCGGTCTTGCCAACCGGAATGACATCCAGATATAGGCCGGTAACTACTTGTAAGATGGTCACAGCTACTCCGATAACGAATGAGCCCAGAAGGAAAATGAAGAATCCCGTAAAAATCCGGTCGCCCAGAATGGTGATGTGGCTGGGGGTGTATAGGTGGAGTAGTACGGCTATTTCATATATGAGTAATCCTCCTGTAAAAATCAGGAGGGCATAGACAGAGGTTTTTCTGTAGCCGAACCGGTTTACCCAACGGGTGGCAAACCCTTCTGAAAACGGATAAGCCAGAAACCAGGCAAAGTTCAATAAGGTGACAAGTGCATTGGTGATATTGCCGTCGTGCGGAAGCATAGCTGATTTCAGGGGGATCTGGAATTGTTGGTTGATGACGGTAAAGAGTCCTACAATAAAGTACAGGAATAACATTAACAGGAAAGAAATTAAAACAGATTTTTGTGCTGAAGTAGCTTCCATAAGATTTATTGTCGATAAAAATGTTTATATGAGTCTATTACGAGAACTGAATTCGAAAAGATATCGTGGGGGATTATTTCTATTTTTATTATTTTTACCTGATTATAAAATTTGGAGGATTCATGAAAATATTCCGTGTTATTTTATTGGGCTTGGCTATGGCTCTTTTTGCAGTGAATTTCTGGACGATCGATTATCAGGATTTGTACAGTAGGACTAGCCTGGGGGCTTATTTCCGGATCGGGGTGGCTTTACTATTGGTCTTGCTTTTACTGGTCATGATTAAGCGTGACCGGAAGGGTGTGTCAAAGTAGCCTGTCGTTTCGGAGGAAAACCTTTTCATTTTGGAAAGGCTGGAAAAATTTATAGGGAGTAGGATTTTTGTAAATTTCAGATATTCAGGGTATTGTTCTTGTTGATCCGCTTTTGGCATGGATTTGGCTGCTATTATACAGGTGATAAGAATGTCATATGGATAAAGAACAGAGTGTACAACGTTTTCTGGATTTGATCAAGCGTTCCCGGAGAGGAAAATTTAAAATATACATCGGAATGATTGCCGGAGTGGGCAAGACGTATCGTATGTTGCAGGAGGCTCATCAATTGTTGGATAGTGGGGTGGATGTTCAGATCGGATATGTGGAAACTCACGGGCGGGTCAATACGGATTCGCAATTAGCTGGACTTCCGTTGATTCCCCGCCGGAAAGTCTTTTATAAGGGAAAAGAGCTGGAAGAGCTGGATTTACAGGCGATATTGAACCTGCATCCGGAGATTGTGATAGTAGATGAGCTGGCACATACCAATATAGAGGGAAGCAAGAACGAGAAACGCTGGCAGGATGTATTTGATTTACTGGAGGCTGGCATCAATGTTATCAGTGCAGTGAATATTCAGCACATCGAGAGTTTGAATGAGGAGATAAAGGATATTGCCGGTATAGAGGTCAGGGAAAGGATTCCGGACAGTGTTCTGGAACAGGCTGATGAAGTGGTGAATATTGATTTAACGGCTGAAGAACTGCTGGATCGGTTAAAGACGGGAAATATTTACAAGCCGGAGAAAATACAAATGGCTTTGAATAATTTCTTTAAATCTGAACATATTCTACAATTGCGAGAGTTGGCTTTGAAGGAGGTGGCGCTGCGGGTAGAAAAAAAGGTAGAAAATGAGGTGACGGAGAATGTGGGGGTCCGGCATGAGAAATTCCTGGCCTGTATCAGCAGTGCCGAGAAGACTCCCAGACGGATCATCCGGAAAACGGCACGCCTGGCTACCCGTTATAATTCCAGATTTGCTGTTTTGTATGTACAGACTTCACGGGAAGCACCTGACCGGATTGCTTTGTCCAGTCAGCGTTATCTGATCAACCATTTTAAATTGGCAACAGACCTTAGGGGAGAAGTGATACAGGTACAGTCGGATGACGTTGTAGGAAGTATTGTGAAGGTGTGTCGGGAACAACAGATCAGTACGGTATGTATGGGAAAGCCTTCTTTTCGCTGGATTTCTTTGTTTTGTTCGGTATGGCGCTACCGGAAATTGCTGAATTCTTTAGCACAATTAAATATTGATCTGATTATTTTGTCTCAAAAATAAGATTATGAAGATAAAGACGAAACTGATTTTTGGTATAGGGCTTTTGTTTGCCATGATTGTATTGTTGGGAGGAATGGCGGTGAAGTATATCCATGATATGTCAGCTGATACTAAGAATATCCTGGCTGATAATTATCAATCCCTGGATTATGCCCGGCAGATGTTATACGCTTTGGAGAATTTCGATAAAGACTCGGTTTCACCGGATGTTTTTATCGAGAATTTGAAAAAGCAACAGAATAACATAACGGAGATACACGAAGCAGAAGCGACCGCCCGTTTGATGATGCATTTCGAGCAGATGAAGCAAGATACGACTGCCAGTTTGATTGAGCAGGTGAGAAACGATCTGAATGAAATCATGACTCTGAATATGAGTTCTATTTATCACAAGAGTGAGATTGCAGAGCATACGGCCGGTAATGCGACGATGTGGATTTACATCGTTGTGGTCTGTTGTGTGGGCTTAGCACTTATTTTGTTGCTTGTATTTCCAGGGTCTATCACACGTCCTATCCGGGAACTGATGGATGGAATTGTGGAAATTTCCAACCGGAATTACGATAAGCGACTGCATTTTAAAGAGGTGCAGGAATTCAAAGAGGTGGCCGTTTCGTTTAATAATATGGCCGAAAAGTTGTCTGAATACCGTGAGAGTACATTAGCAGACTTGCTGGCATCGAAAAAATACATCGAAGCGATCGTCAACAGCATACATGAACCGATCATTGGGTTGGACGACGAAAAGAAAATTCTGTTTGTCAATCAGGAGGCCTTGAATGTACTGAATCTGAAACGGGAAGAAATGGCAGGCAAACCGGCAGCGGAATTATCGTTGAAAAATGATCTGTTGCGTCGCCTCGTCCGGGAGCTGATGAAACCGGATGAACATAAAGAACCTTTGAAAATTTATGCCGACAATAAGGAAAGCTATTTTCAGGCCCAGTACATTCCCATCCGGATTACAGAGACCGGAGAAGAGGTGCCGCATTATTCAGGAGATGTGATCTTATTAAAAAATATTACTGAATTCAAGGAACTGGATACGGCAAAAACAACTTTTATTTCTACGATTTCCCATGAACTCAAGACTCCGATTTCGGCCATTATGATGAGTTTAAAGTTATTGGAAGACAAGCGGATCGGTGCACTGAATGAGGAACAGGAGTCTCTGGCACAAAGCATTAAGGAAAATAGCGATCGCTTACTGAATATTACCGGAGAGTTATTGAAAATGACTCAGGTGGAGACCGGCAAGTTGCAGTTGAACCCGAAGGTGACTAAACCGATAGAACTGATCAATTATGCGATCAATGCAACAAGGGTATTGGCAGAACGTTTTAAGTGCAATATAGAGGTGGAATATCCGGAGGAAAAGGTGCCGAAGTTGTTTATAGACAGTGAAAAAATCGCCTGGGTTGTCACTAACCTGCTTTCAAATGCAATTCATTATTCCAGTGAGAATTCCCGGATAATCGTAGGGGCTGTTTCTCAGGATAAGTCAGTGGAAATATATGTTCAGGATTTTGGTAAAGGGATTGACCCCCGTTATCATCAGAGTATTTTTGACCGTTATTTCCGGGTGCCGGGGACTAAAGTACAGGGGAGCGGTCTGGGGCTTGCTATTTCAAAAGATTTTGTGGAAGCGCATGGCGGCACAATACAGGTGGAAAGTGAAGTAGGGAAAGGCAGTCGTTTTACGATTACTTTCCCGGTAAGATGAGGGTAGTTATCAGACTGCTTCTATGATAATTTTCCCTTTTTCTCCTGTGGAAAATACCAGACATTTGTGGTGTAAAGTCTGATTGTCAAAGTTGATCAGCAGGGAGGGATCGATAGCTTTCCCATTGACGCGGATTTCGAAATGAAGATGATCCGTAGTGGCGCGGCCGGTTTCTCCGGTGATAGTGAGTGGTGTGCCTGCTTTTACATGATCTCCGGAACGAACCAGATGTTTCGTATTATGTGCATATACGGTTTCCAGGCCATTGAAATGGCGGATAACGACCACATTTCCGTAGCCACGGCTCCATCCTGCCATACGTACAATTCCGTCGAATGCTGCATAAGTGGTGTCGCGGCGGTTGATTTTCAGGTCTATGCCCGTATGTGGTCTGCCTCCCCGGCGTCCAAAAGATGATAGGATGCGGCCTCCCGGTAAAGGAAATACAAATGCTCCATCAGCAATATTAGCGAGGTCGAGGATCAATTCCTGGCGACGGGCAAAAAGTTGTTCGTCGGGGACACCGACTATAGATCTTTCACGCAGATTGAAAGAATCCTTTATTTCTAATGCTGGTTCATAAAACTCTGCCGGTTTGACAGAGTAAAAAGTACTGTCAGTAAGGGAAGTCTCGAAGAGGCTGTCCGGAAGTTGAAAAACAGGTGCAGG
>CAJMQA010000195.1 GCA_905215395.1 uncultured bacterium
GGATTATATTGAAACCATTGTAAATGCCCAGGGAGAGCGGAAATATACGACGGATTTGGGATATCTGGATAATCTGACAGCAGATGCTTTTTTGGTAAATGAATATACCTCTGGCAATCTTTACCAGACACATATCGGAGTTGAAGTGAGGGGGAATATCAATGTACGTGAAGGAGCTTTGATTCCCTCGGAAGGGAAGAATATCCCCCTGGAGAACAAAGGTTATTATTGGTGTGAGAGGAAACCTGTACAAGGTGATTTTATCCATTTTGACGGGACTGAAAGGGAGGTCAGGTTTTATCTCCGGATAGGAAAAGATACGCATTTGAAATTGCAGGATTCCATTTATGCAGAAAATTTACCTCAGCGTACGCCGGCTGAAATGGACTTGCAGGCCAGCCGCCGGAGTTCCGGAAGTTTGGCAGTGAACTGGAAACCCTATAGTGAGAAAGGTATCTGTTATCGGGTAGAGGTTTTACCTCAGGATATGAATGTGGAACAATCTTTTTTTGTGAGTGTGATTCAGCCTGAGGGGCGTTCCGAACTGGATATTAAGACAACTACTACTGGTGAATTTAATAAACTTGGGGAATTGGTGCCCGGAAAAACTTATGTTGTACGATTGACCGCTATTCTTTATGAGCCGGGTATAGATAGGGTCAATGATGCATATAGCTATGCTAATATTCAGGCTGTGACTTATTTTACGAGGACGTTTGTCTGGTGAGTGGAAGAAAGAAATTTGTCAGGATTTCAGCCAGCTTTTCAGGTTGATCGGTATGGATGCGGTGGGTAGCCCCGGGGATGGTTTGCAGGCTGGCTGCCGGAAAATACCGGTGGATTTCGGGCAGGGAAGCCGGGGGAATGTAATTTGAGAGTCCTCCTTTTACAAATAAGATTTCCTGTTGATATAGGACCGGAGAGTTTATATGCCAGCCGCACAAGTCCGGTAAATACTCCCTCAGGACAGATGCATTTACTTTCCATTCATAGCCGGAACTGCTTTTTCTTATATTTTTCAGAAAGAGCTGTACGATTTGTTCCTCCGGAAAACTGTTCCGGATAAGGGTGGCTATGTCGTTGTATTTCCTGTAACTGTCCAGAGGATGGGAGGTCATAAAATCTGCTATTTCCCGGTGTATATTTTCTGCCGGGCCAGGATAGGGACAGGCGTCTATAATGGCTGCTTTTTCTGCTATATCCGGATGTTGCAGCAATAATGTCATCAATGTCTTTCCTCCCATGGAATGTCCGGCTAAAAATGGTTTTCCCGGCAGGTGCAGTTGCCGGATAAACTCGCAGGCATCTTTGCTCAGATATTCGTAGTCATGTCCGGAAAGATGCGGAGACAAACCATGATTCCGGCAGTCTGGCAGAATGACGTGGAAATAAGAGGAGAGACGTTTTGCAACGGGTAACCAATTCTCAGAAGCTCCCCACAAGCCATGAAAGATAATCAGGGGCGGGGATTCAGGATTCCCCTTCTCCCTGTAGAAAAGCTTAGTTGTAAAACCATTTATTTTTTTCATTTTCCGGTTCTGATAAAAAAATGCCACCCCTAAAGGTAGCATTTTTTATTTCAATATTCAGCTTTCGCTCAGCCTAGTCTTTGAGTTTTGCTTTCAGGAATTCGCGGTTCAGACGGGCGATGTGAGCGATAGAAATACTTTTCGGGCATTCCATTTCACAAGCTCCTGTATTGGTACAGTTACCGAATCCGAGTTCATCCATTTTAGCGACCATGGCTTTTGCGCGGCGTGCAGCTTCGATTTTACCCTGAGGTAACAGGGCCAGCTGGGATACTTTTGCTGCCACAAAAAGCATGGCTGAAGAGTTTTTACAGGTAGCTGCACAAGCACCGCATCCGATGCATGCAGCCGCATCCATAGCCTCTTCTGCTTTGTCATTGGCAATTGGAATTGCATTCGCATCGGGTACACCTCCGGTATTTACAGATACATAACCTCCTGCCTGCAGGATTTTATCGTAGGCTTTCCGGTCGACGATCAGGTCTTTGATTACCGGGAAAGCTCCGCAACGCCACGGTTCAATGGTGATGGTTGCCCCTTCTTCGAAACGGCGCATATGCAACTGGCAAGTGGTTACATCATCGTCTGGTCCGTGTGCACGGCCGTCGATAAATAAGCTGCATGTTCCGCAGATACCTTCACGGCAATCGTGGTCGAATGCTACCGGTTCTTCATTCTTTGCTACCAGGTCTTCATTCAGGATATCGAGCATTTCGAGGAAAGAAGTGCCGGTAGAAATATTGTGTATTTTATATGTTTTAAACTCGCCTTTGGATTTAGCGTCTTTCTGCCGCCAGATCTTCAGTGTCAGTTCTTTTAATATTTTGTCTGCCATAACTATATCGATTTTAAATGGTCATTATTTGTAAGAACGTTGAGTAAGTTGAATGTTTTCGAACACTAATTCTTCTTTATGGAGTTGGGGAGCTTTATTTTCTCCTTCATATTGCCATACTGAAACATATTTGAAATGTTCGTCATCCCGTTTTGCTTCTCCTTCCGGGGTAACAGATTCCAGACGGAGGTGGCCACCGCAGGATTCATTCCGGTCGAGGGCATCGTGAGCCATCAGGTCGGCCAGTTCGATGAAGTCGGCAACCCGGGCAGCTTTTTCCAGCTCATTGTTCATCGCGGTAAATTCACCGGTAATCCGCAGGTCTTTATAGAATTCCTGTTTCAGGTCGGCTATCAGTTCGATGGCTTTTTTCAGGCCGGCTGCTTCACGGGCCATTCCGATATATTCCCACATAATGTGTCCCAGTTCTTTATGGAAATGATCCGGGGATTTTGTTCCTTTAATATCGTAGAGTTGACGCAGACGGTCGGTGACATGCTTTTCAGCTTCGTCGAATTCTTTGGTATTGGTATTGATTTTCGGGGTTTGGATATCATGTGCCAGATAGTCGCCGATGGTATAAGGCAGAATAAAATATCCGTCAGCTAATCCCTGCATCAATGCGGAAGCTCCCAGACGGTTGGCTCCGTGATCAGAGAAGTTACATTCGCCGATAGCATATAGACCGGGAATGGTCGTCATCAGGTTGTAATCTACCCAGAGCCCTCCCATGGAATAGTGGATAGCCGGATAGATCATCATCGGATTGTTATAAGGATCAACGGCAGTGATCTTTTCGTACATCTGGAACAGATTACCATAACGTTTTTCGATGGTGTCGTGTCCCAGTTGCTGGATGGCATATTTGAAATCCAGGAATACCGCCTTGCCTGTATTGTTTACACCGAAACCTGCGTCACATCTTTCTTTAGCCGCACGGGAAGCCACATCACGGGGAACCAGATTTCCGAATGCCGGATAACGGCGTTCCAGATAAAAGTCACGGTCTTCGTCAGGTATATCATTCGGATTTTTAGTTCCGGCCTGTAAAGCTTTGGCATCTTCGATTTTTTTCGGAACCCATACACGGCCGTCGTTACGCAGGGATTCTGACATCAGTGTCAACTTACTTTGCTGATCTCCGTGAACCGGAATACAGGTCGGGTGAATTTGTACGAAACAGGGATTTCCGAAGAAAGCACCGCGTTTGTAAGCCTGCCATGCTGCACTTCCGTTACATCCCATCGCATTGGTGGAAAGGAAGAAAACATTACCGTAACCTCCGGTGGCCAATACAACAGCATGGGCTCCGAAACGTTCGATTTTTCCGGTAACCAGGTCACGGGCAATCACTCCGCGTGCTTTACCATCGACGATGACGATGTCGAGAACTTCGTGACGGTTGTACATTTTTACTTTACCCATTTCAATCTGACGGTTCATAGCACCGTAACATCCGAGCAACAGCTGCTGTCCCGTTTGACCGCGGGCATAGAACGTACGGCTAACCAGAGCACCCCCGAAAGAACGGTTGGCCAGCAGACCGCCATATTCACGGGCAAAAGGAACTCCCTGAGCCACACACTGGTCGATAATGGAGTTGCTTACCTCTGCCAGACGGTATACATTGGCTTCGCGGGCACGATAGTCACCCCCTTTAATGGTTTCGTAGAACAAACGGAATACAGAGTCGTTATCGTTGGGATAGTTCTTGGCTGCATTGATACCACCCTGTGCTGCAATGGAATGGGCACGACGGGGAGAATCCTGATAACAGAAAGCGGTTACGTTGTATCCCAGTTCAGCCAGACTGGCTGCAGCAGAACCTCCGGCCAAACCTGTTCCTACAATGATAACATCCAGTTTCTTTTTATTAGCCGGGCTAACCACATTGATGTGGGCTTTGTGGTTTGACCACTTGTCTTTCAACGGTCCGGCAGGTATTTTAGCATCTAATACTGACATAATGAATTGATTTTAAATTTTATAATCTACAATTTACAATGGGCTTAGTTTCCCAGTCCGGCAATAAAATATAACGGAATGATGCTGAAACCAACAGCGAAAACTACAGCAAAGAAATAAGCCACACATTCCAGCCGTTTTCTCCAAATATCGTTTGAGAAACCGATACTTTGGAATGCGGACCAGAATCCGTGAGTGATGTGCAGGCCTACAAAGATCGCTCCTAAAATGTAGATCAAACAATAAACAACGCTTGATTTGAACAAACTGGCTACCAGTGTATAGGTGTCTTCCATCTCAACACCACCAACCATAATGGCTGACAGCGGAGTTCCCAGAGACGGGAATTTAATGTTCCACCAGAAATTGTAAAGGTGAATCACCAGAAAGATCAGCACCATTGCACCTAAAATGTACATGTTGCGGGATGCCCACGTGGCATTCTGACTTTGGTTTCTCTTGTCGTATTTCACCGGACGGGCTTTCTGGTTCTGAAGGGTCAGAACGGATGCCCAGATGATGTGAATGATAAAGCCTAAGGCCAGGATGGGTTCAACAATTTTGATAATCGGGTTGGTGGCCATGAAATGAGCCCCTTGGTTGAATAAAGCCCCGCTGTTATCAAAAATCAACAGTAAGTTCAGCGCCAGATGGACGCAGAGAAATGAGATCAGAAAAAGTCCGGATAAACTCATAATGACTTTTTTTCCAATCGAAGAAGTCAAAAAATTACTCATAATTTGTTCTATTTATTAATAACTGGTTTATATTTTATATCGTTGTCTTTTTTCCGAATATATTTTTTTCTTTTGTCCTTGCGGAACTCTGCAAAAGTATCCTTTTTCCTTGAATTTTATACTATTTTGGTATATTAGAATGATTCTAAATTCAGAATTTTTTCCGTAATGTAAGTAGATCAAATGCAGTTACTTAATCGCATTGTAAATGACCTCCTGTATTTTGGTCCGGATATTTTCGTCTGAGAGTTTGGAATTAAATTCATCCGGGTAAGTGCGGTTGGATAAAAACAGGTATAAAAGGTTGTTTTCCGGGTCGCACCAGGCCATGATTCCTGTAAAACCGGTATGTCCGTAACTGGATAAGGGAGCACAGCGGCATGTCGGGCTGATTTTAGTAGAGTCGGCTTCCGGTTTGTCGAATCCTAATCCTCTCCGGTTTTGCCGGTATTCGTTGTTTTTCCCGGTGAATATACTCAGGGTCTGCGGTAAAAAGTAAGTTTCTCCGCCGTAGTTTCCCTGGTTGAGGTACATCTGAAGCATTTTTGCCAGATCTTCGGCAGTAGAGAATAGTCCGGCATGTCCGGCAATGCCTCCCAATAAAGCTGCTGTCGGATCGTGAACATATCCGTCCGTTGCAGCTTTCCGGTATAACCGGTCTTCGCAGGAAGGGATGATCCGTTTTTTACTGAGCCTTTCGGCTGCTTTATAATCTGTGTTATTCATTCCCAGTTGCTGGTAAAAAGTCTCTTTGCAATACCGGCTGATTGATTTGCCGGTGAGCGTTTCGACGGTGAATTTGAGCAGGACAAATCCCAGGTCGCTGTAGAGATAGTTTTTTTGGGCATTTAAAGGTGAATTCAGAATGGAATTCAGAATGGTATCCTGATAGGAAGGATACATATACAATCCCGGGGCAATGAACTTATAGCCCGGTTTCGGGGTATTGGAAAGCGTACTGTCCCGGAAACGGTAGTTCAGGTTGACATACAGCCTGTCTTTCAGCTTGGTGGTATTGGTGGCCGTAGCCCTGGTTGTAAATAATGGACCGGGGATGGATTTTGAGTCTATAGCGTTGCAGAATAAGGGGAGTGAAGCTTTCAGACCTGCATTGTGGCAGAGTACTTCCCTGATGGTAATATTTTTTTTATCTGTTGTTAGCAGGGGCGGATAATAAAGTGATAGCACGGAATCAAGACCGATTTGCTTTTCCTCATACAACTTCATGATAGCCGGTAGGGTGGAGGTAATTTTGGTCACGGAGGCAATATCATATATATCATCGGTCTGGTTGGCAATCTTTTTTTTGTAGGTATGAAATCCGAAAGCCTTGTTGTAAATGATATTACCGTTTTTAGCGACCAATACCTGGCAACCGGGGGTGGCTTTCAGCCGGATGGCTAGTTCACAAAGCGAATCAATAGGAGATAAGGCTCCGGAATCTACCCCGCACATTTCAGGACTCAGGTAGCCCAGGCGG
>CAJMQA010000196.1 GCA_905215395.1 uncultured bacterium
GATCAGACTGATATTTGTGAAGGAGAGACGATAACTTTTACCAATCACTCAGTTGCCGTCAATTTGCTTACCCACTGGGAAGTTCTGAAAGATGGTATAAATACGGGGATTGTTCCTGTTGTATCGGGGGAGAAAGTAAGTGTGACTTTCCCGGATTATGGAAAATATAAAGTAACAGCTTATCTGACAGCAGCCTGTGATTCGAAAGAACAGAGTTTTAATGTTACGGTCAGACGGGCACCGGAAATCCGTTTTGTTGCTCCTTTTGCTTCTGTTTGTCCCGGAGATAAATTTTATCCGGGAAATGTTCTGGATTTTTTGGCAAATGGGAATGAATCAGTGATTGTCGAATGGCAGGTGACAGGGCCTGGTGAGGCCGTGCTAGAAGGAAAAAATACCTGGAATCCCAAGATAGAGTTTTCACAATGGGGGGAATATGAGGTGACTGTAAAATTAGTGAATCCGACACACTGTGGTCCGGCTGATAAATTGATTGCTACTCAGAAAGTGACTGTAAATAATCCGACGCAGAATGTAAATATTCAACCCGACCGGACTACAGTTTGTGCCGGCGAGTGGGTGGCAATGCAAAATCATTCTGTCGTCGGGGTGGAGCCTGCATACCAGTGGACAGTAGTTCCTTCTGATGGGGTGGTATTTGATCCGGTATTCAATACTCAGCATAGAGCTCCGAAGATGCAGTTCAATGAGGCCGGTGTTTTTCGGATAACTGGTTTGGTGCAGGGAGTTTGCCAACCTGAGACGGTTGTACATACTATTATTGTGCAGAAGGATCCGGAGGTATCACTGGATGCTATTCCCGGAATATGTCCGGGAACGCTGAAACTGACAGATCAGTGGGTACATTACCGATGGAATGACGGTTGGCAGGAAAATGCTGAAAGCCAGAGGAAAGTAGATTGGGCCTTGATTGCCAAACCGGCCGGAGCAGTACATACGCCTTTGGAATCGCCGGAATGGAACAAATTGTATCCGACCCTGGAATTGAAAACGCCGGGAGTTTATACCTTACAGGTAACACTCCGCTCTTCAGCCAGTTGTGGAGGAACTTTGGTTGCTATGCAAACTGTGGAAGTCTTTTCTCCGGATTTAAACATTGATGTACATCCGCAGTTATCTACTGATGTTATCGGCTTGGGACACGATACTTATCAGGTTGTAGAGTCTCATCCTGTGCATTTTATAAATCGGAGTACCGGAGTCGGATTACATAGTCGCTGGAGTTGTGACCCCATGGATGGGGTTGTCATTTCTGATGCAGGGGCTTCTGAACCTGATATTACTTTTGGAAAACATGGAACCTATAAGGTAAGGGTTGATTTACAGGGAACCTGCCATACAGAATACCGGGAGTTTGAGGTGGTTGTCAAAGGTATTCCAAAGTTTAATTTTTCGGCAATTCCTGATCTTTGCGATACTTCCGGCGAGATAGACCTCCGGGATTTTCTGGCGTGTGATTCTGCTGGAAGTACTGAGATTATTTGCAACTGGGACATTCACCCGGAATTGGGGTATGAGATTACTGAAGGGACTATATCTGATTTATTTTTCAGTATCCGTTTTCTGCAACACGGAATTTATACTTTGACATTGCAGGCTAAGGCTGAGTATGGTGGAATACAAACTTTCCGGACTCAGGTAAAAGTATTGAATTCAACTATTGTTCCAAAGGCGGAGTTTATTAGCCGGGAAGGTTGTTCGGATGATGGATTTGTACTCAAAGCAGAGAATAAGTCGGAAGGGGATTCATTAAAGTATACCTGGAATATTTTTCCGGCAGTGGGATGGGAAGGGAAAACGGATTGGCCGGATCTGGAGGTAAAGATGTTGCAACAAGGGAATTATACTGTTAGTCTGAAAGCTGAGAATATCTGTGGTTCGGCACATCTGGATTTTCCTGTCCGGGTGTATTCAAAACCTGAAGTAGAAGTATTGGGTGGATTGGATTTGGGACGCGTATGTGAGCGTGGTTTTCAATTTACCGGGAAAGAACATATCGGAGATATTCAGGAAAATAACGATGCCCTGACATTAGTGAAATGGACGGTTACTCCGGGGGGAGCGATTCCGGTGAATGGAACTTCGGCAAACGATCTGCGTCCTGATTTTACTTTTGCGGGTGGAAAGAATTACATATTGAAAGGACAATATAAAAATCATTGTAAGGATACGGTTTCTGTCAGTTTTACTCTTGGGGTGGATAAATATGAGGAGCTTACACTTATGAAGGATACGGCTGTTTGTGCTTTCAGTGAATCTTTTGTTTTGCAGGCGGAGCCTTCGGGTGGGATCTGGCAGGCTTCTGAAACTGATCTGGTGTATAAAGGAGGGGATAACCGGTATTATTTTGTCCCGAACCGCGATGAAACCCGGGAAATCCGGGTGATGTATGAATTGGGTAGTGGTACTTGCCTTTCCCGGGATACGACAGTAGTGCTGATACATAAATTGCCTGTTGTCGATGCAGGAACAGATCTTTCGGTATGTGTAAATTGGGATGTACAGGAGCTGACGGCCGTGCGTCCGGAAGCTGGAAATTGGAGAGGACCGGGGGTAGATGGCCATTTTTTCCATCCCCAGGATGCAGGGGCAGGGGATCATCGTCTGGAATATTGGTATACGGATAATCGTACGGGCTGTAGTAACAGGGACTCTATCGTTGCACAAGTACATGAATTACCGGATCCGGCATTCCGGACTTCTTTGAAGCACTGCCAGGGTACAGATTCCCTGTTTATTCCGCTGCAGAATTCAGGGAATCACTATTTCTGGGATTTTGGAGATGGGAATACGGGAGAGTCGGATGGGCCGGTAGCTCATCAGTATGCATTTTCAGGTTATTATGATGTAACAGTGAAATGTGTTTCTGCTTTTGGCTGTGAGAATCATTCCATGCCGCTCCGGATTGATGTACTGGATTTTCCGCCATTGGCTGTTTTTGATGTGGATACCAATCGGGGTTGCGGCCCTCTGGATATTACTGTTTCCGTGAATACGGAACCTTATCTGAAGGAGCATCTTGACTTGAGATATGCCTGGGTATTCGGGAATGGCGGGACCAGTGAATTGTTGCAACCTGATCCGGCCAAAATCACCTTTCAGCCCCGTTTGTCAGATACGACTTACGATATTCGTTTCGGGGTGTTTAATGTTTGCGGACGCCGTGATACGGTACAGCATATTCTGGTTCATTCTTCACCCGTAGCCCGTTTCTATACCAATCCTGAAGAGGAGGGATGTGATCCGATGGAAGTGATTTTTATCAATGCCAGTACCGGTACTGGAAATCAGTATTCTTGGACTTTCGGGGACGGAACGACCTCTCTGGAAACGAATCCTCCGGCTCATATTTACCGGACAGGTTCCAGGGCTACAGAATATTACCTGCGTCTGGAAGCCCGCAATCTCTGTAATGTGTCTGAGATGCTCGATACCATTAAAGTGAAGCCCAATTCGCTGATGGTTCGGTTTACTAAAGATAAAAAGTATATCTGCGCCGGAAATACGATCTGTTTCAATAATTTCTCCACAGATACTGCCGCTTCGATATTGAATCAATTCTGGGATTTCGGAGATGGACAGAGGAGTACTGAATGGGATGTGTGCCATCAGTTTGATTCCGTTGGAACATTACCGGTAAAAGTGACTGTCGGTAATGGGTGTGCACAGGCCAGTTTTACGGATACTGTCGTTGTATATCCTATCCCGCGCTTGTCTGTATCCCCGGTGAAAGCGAACTGTGAAGATGAAGTTTTTGAAATTAATCTGAACAGTGATCAGGTGTTGAAAACCGTTCTCTGGGAGATGGGAGACGGAAAACAGGAACAGGGACTGAATGTCCGGCATGTATATGAAGAACCAGGACATTATCAGGCAGTGGTGAGTGTTGCTTTGGCGGAGATTCCCTCCTGTGAGGCAAAGGATTCGGTGTCGGTGGAGGTGTGGTCGAAGCCACGCGTGAAAATATTGCCTTTGGATACGATGGCTTGTCCTGCTTTGCTTTACCGGCCGGAGGTTGTTGCGACCTCCTATGATTATTTCCGTTGGGATTACGGGGATGGAAGCGGATTGACTTCGGAAATGGAACATGTCTATGAAAATGAAACCGACCAGATTCTGAGTTTTTCGGTGACTGCCTATGTGGAGAATAACCGGGGATGTAAGGAGGAATATCACGGCATGATCCGGGTGTATAATGGTCCGCATGCGGCGTGGGATAAAGAGATTACCTATGGACGTCCGGAGAAGGTCCGTTTTATCAATCTCTCCGGAAATTATACGGAATGTTTTTGGTATTTGCCGGACGGGCAGGTGCTGAACACTCCTGAAGATCAGGTATTGACTTTTGAAGAAGAAGATATTTATCCGCTTTCGTTGGCTGTGAAAAATGAATTTGGTTGCCGGGATTCTTTGTATTTGGATTACCGTTCCTATATGGGCGGACTCTATTTTCCCAATACTTTTATTCCTCATAGTTCTAATCCGAGGGTGAACCGTTTCAATGGGGTTGGAGTCGGACTGAAAGAGTATCGTCTGGAAATTTTTGATTTGTATGGAAATAAAGTGTGGGAAACTACGGAATTGGTATTGGGAGCTCCTGGGGAAGGATGGGACGGACGGAATAAAAAAGGGCAACCTTTACCACAGGGAATGTATATCTGGCGGGCAAAAGCCATATTTTTCAGTGAGGATGTCTGGACGGGCAACAATAATCGTTCCGGAAATGCTCAGACTACAGAAGGAACCGTTTTGTTGTTGAGAGAATGACCAGAGACTGACTATCCGGAATGAAAAATGAAGAATGAAAATGAGAAAAATTGGTTTGATTATTGGCATATTATGGCTGGGATGGGGAAGCCTGACAGCTCAGGATACTAAGCTGGCTCACCCCTTTATGTGGAAGTCGTTCAATAATCCGGCTTATTCCGGTTTTAACGGACTGGCAGGAGTAAATATCGGATTCCAGCGCTCTTACTGGAGTAAGCCGTTGGATTTCCGTTCTTATTTCCTTTCTGCCGATTATCCTTTTCAGGAGAAAAAAACTTTCGGTTTGGGCGGAGTTTCGCTGTTTTATCAACGTGACCAGGAGAGTTCTGTCATGTATGTAACCAATACTTTTGCTGCTGCTCTTTCTGCCAGGGTAAAGTTGTCCCGTTCTACTGTGCTACAGGTTGGACTACAGCCAACACTTTATCATAAGAGTGTCGATCCTTCCCGGATAACCCTGGGGGATCAGTTTGATCCCTTCTATGGGCAGATCCTGGATGTGTCCCCCGAATTGATGAATTTTTATTCAGATAAGATTGCCATGTTCGATATGGCTGCCGGTATTTACGGGCAGACAGATTTTAATATTTCCTGGCATGGGGTTGCTACTCTGGATTATGGTTTAGCTGTTTACCATATCATTGAGTCGACACAGTCTTTTTTGTCCGAGCACGGTTCGAAATCTTCTGAGGAAAATTTGTTACACCGGCGTTATTCCGCTTATCTTTCCTATGCTCATCCTTTGGCTTTTGGGAATCAGATCAATACAGTTTTAGCTCCTTATTTGATGCTGGATGTGCAGTCGGTCATGCGGAACCTGCAGTTTGGTGTATATTGGGAAGAAGAACGTTTCGGAATGATTGGTCTGGGTTTTCGGAGTGATCAGTACGAGGGATTACAGATAGGTACTTTGTTATTGCATTTGGGAGTCAATTTATCGGCTAACAGCGATTCGGGCTGGAGGTTCGGATATACTTTTGAAGTGCCCACTCATCAGGGAACAATGTATAAGAATACAAGTCATTCTCTCTCTCTGCATTGGTATTTTAAGGTAACTCCCAAACGTTGCATAGAGCGGTTTGATAATTCTCCGAACAACAGAAAAAAGGCCCGGATGAGTCGGAAGTATAAGGCATATTGGTTTTGATGACGAAAAAATAGTGTATGAAAATAAAGTTATGTCTAACCGGACTTTTGTTAGTTATATCCGTCTGGGGATTTGCACAAACCAATGACGACTTACGGTTGGATTATGAGCCTTTGGTCTGTTTAAACGATACTACAGCCTCGTTGAGGGTGATAACTGTGAATAACCTGTGTCAGGGAGATAGTCGTTTTGAGGGGGGAACTTTCCGGATAAAATGGGGAGACGGAGAAGAGTCGGTATTTGGCGTAGAAAGTGAACTGACCCACCTCTATGTAGCTTATAAAGCTTATGAGCTGACTTTTTCCTGGACTTCGGCGGATCGTACAAAGACCTTGCAAAAAGTTTTTCCTGTCACATTGAAGCGTGCCCCCGTTGCCGGTTTTAATATTCCTTCAGCCGGTTCTTGTGTCAATATGCAAACGGTAATCCAGCTTACAGACTATGAGCAGGAGTATCCGGAAACTAAATATTATTTCCGGTATAAAGGAAAACTGATGGGAGAGTATACACAGGCAGAGGTAATGGCTTCCGGCGGGGTGGTGCAACAGGTTTTCCGGGAAAAAATGTGTGATGAGTTTATCCAGTTAACTTTGACCAATG
>CAJMQA010000197.1 GCA_905215395.1 uncultured bacterium
CCCTTCAGTACAATCGGGGTAGTATATCAGGCAGTGTTTGCAGACCTGAAAGAATCAGCACGTCTGCTGGAAGAAGGGGAGGAGGAGACTGCGAAATATGCTCAGGAAGAACGTTTCTGTCAGAACCGGGAGATTCATTTTAATGCGAATGCCGCTCATGCGGCTTTAGCACGGGTATACTGGATGAAAAGTGATCTGGATAGCGCTGCTGTTTATGCAGAAAAGGTGATCGCTTCCCGGCAGTATTCTCTTGCAGATGTTACCGAAGTGGAGGGGGTAACCGCAGGGATTATCGCAGTGAAAGAGGGAATCTGGGGACTGTATAATATGGAGGTGAAGGAGAATCTGGCGAAAACTTTCTATAATTATTCATTGGGATTGTTATATCCGGCAGCTGATTACAAGGATTGGTATCCCGGAACCGGAATGGATAACGATATGCGGCTGGGATGGTTCAGGGTGAAAAAGGATGAACCGGTGAGTGGGGAGTCACGTGTTTATTTTCTGAAGCTTTTGGATGAGGAGAATTTTTTGGCTCCCGGAGTGGCTCTCAAAGGAAAAGCCGGAATCAACCTGATCCGCTTGCCTGAAATGTATCTGATACTGGCAGAAGCTTTTTTAGAAAAAGATCCGGAACTGGCAACGGGGTATTTCGATACTTTCATTATTTCACGTGGATTGGTCTCCCTGCATTCGAAGGGAAAGACGGTGACACTGGAGGATATTATGGCTGAAAGGAAAAAAGAGTTTGTCGGAGAAGGACAGGAATGGTTTGCCATGAAACGGCAAAACCGTAACCTGAAGAAACCTTCTTCTCTGGAGATTATTCCCGGTAGCCCGGAAGTTTATACCCTGAAGATACCTTTGGATGAATTTGAGTATCGTTATGATTAAATGTGATATAATATAAAGTTGAAAGTGATGAGCGTAAATAAAGTTTATATAATCCGGAAGTTTTGCCTGCTGGCAGTTTCTGCTCTGCTGCTGGGAGCTTGTTCCCGGGACTACCTGGAGTATGATACAAACCTGAAAGATGGTATTTATCTGAGTAGTAGCGATACGGTGCAGTATTTCTTCGGCATCGAAGTACAGGGAAATACATATGATTATCTGCTCCGGGTGTCATTGATGGGTATGCCTTCTGATGAAGACCGGAAAATCGATTTTGAAATTGTGGATACGGCGACAACGGCAATAGAAGGTGTACATTATGAGATATTGGATGACGGACTTTTGAAAAAAGGTGAGGTGTCTAAGTGGATTCATATCACTTTGATCCGGGATAAAGAGCCGGATTTGACTGACCGTCCGGTGACACTGACTGTCCGGTTGCATGAAAATGAAAATTTTCGTCTCTTACCGGGCATGTCGTCCGGATTTACATTGATTTTTTCGGATCAGGCACAATCCCGGCCTATCTGGTGGAAGGATGAGTATCTGGGACCGTATAACGATCGGTTGTTGCGTGATTTTTTCCATTACTACTGGAAAATAGAGGAAGAGAATCCGGGGCTTTATGCGACCATGGAAAATGCACTGGGTAAATATCTGGACCGGACAATGCCGACCTTAACGATGTGGAGTACTTACCGTATTCCGTTACTGAAATATATCGTTACTCCCATGTATGAATATTATGAGAAGAATCCGGATCCGAATGTAAAAATTCCGAAACCTAGTTTTTAATTGAAAATATAGTGTCATGCAGAAAAAAATATTTTATGGCATAGTATCGGTTTTGTTTGTACTGATGTATGCTTCCTGTATAAATGATGAATCGGCACCGGGGAATAAAGTGTTGTCGGAAATTACCATAGATGTGCCGTCCGGTAAAGATACCATTCATGCTGAATTCGGGCTCAAAGTGACCATCGATCCGGCAGCATGGGTCAGACAAAGTCTGGAAGGGCAGTCGCTCAGCTATGAATGGCGGGCAAGTTATATTAAAGAAACCGCGGGAGGTTTCAGTCAGGACTCTCTGAAATACTTGTCTCATGAACCGGTTCTGGATTATGCTTTCAGACAATTGGGGCAATATTGGGTGCGTTTGAGGGTCAGCAATGAGGATGGAAGTGCGTTCAGGCAGTTTGTCGTATATGTGGAAGCTGCTTATGAAGAAGGCTTGTTTGTCCTGAGTAAGGATGAGGAAGGAAAAGGCAGGACTACATTTATGCGTGTGAGGAATGAAGCAGGGGTGTTAAGTGGCGGGGAGGCCGATTTTATTCAATCGCCGTTTGAGGCCGTTAATCCGGATTTTCCTTTAAACGATCCGGCAGACGTACTCAAACTGGGGAAGGATATGTTTATGGCTTCTGCCAAAGATCAGGTACTTTATCATTTTGATTACCGTACTTTCGACCTGATCAATAAGATAGAAATAAAGGAACAGTTTCCGGAATTGCGTCCGGTAGCTCTTTGTGGCACGGATGGGATGATGAGTCCGGTATTTTTAATGATGGGAGACAATGGAAAAGTTGTCCTGTATGAAACGAAATTATCCTTTATATATGAGAGTTCAAAGTTGTTCCCGGCGGATGTAACTTATAATGATTGTTTTACCTATATGAAAGGAACGATGGAACATTGTTTCTTTGTAAATGATGCGGAAGGATCGGTTCGTTATATCGATTTAAGCAATCAGAGGGCATTTAACAGCAAATACTTTGAGAGAGAGGAAATTGTAAATCTCATGTTTAGTGATGACGGCCGGCTGTATGCCGTGTCCCGGGATAAACAGAATGCGGCTGAGGTTAAAATCACCTGGTTTGCCCCGGCCAATTTCCTGCAGGGAGCTTTTCGTTCTCCTCAGGAGTATACCTATACATCCGGTCAGATCAGTCTGACAAGAAATACCAGGATCATTGTAAATGGTTTGTATAAACTGGCTTTTTATAACCAGGATGGAAAATTGTATCGCTGGTCGTACCGGTCCACTGATCCTCAGTTGCCCGAAGATGCAGTGGCAGAAGTGGATGGGAAAATTACCTGTATGAGCTTTAGTTCTGATAATGAATATATCTATCTGGGATATTACAATCCCAGGTCAAAGGAGGAACTGAAAGGAAGTATTGCTGTTTTTAGCATAAAGGAGCAAAGAATAGTGAAAGAGTTTACCGGAGTTGCCGACCGGCCTATACGTGTATTTTATAAAAATAGATAATTAAAAACAAAATTAGATGAAAACAATTATTTTATTATTGTGTGTTGCCGCATATATGATACAGGATTGCATGGCACAGGATTCTTTGAAAATGCCTGAAGATTTTGCCAATATGATATTAAAATCCGTTGCCGGAAAATCGCAGAAAGATTCTATTCAGGAGGTATTGAAGAAAAAATGGAAGCCCGGTACCCTTGCTCCGGATTTTAAATACAGGGATATCAAAGGTAAGATGGTGAGTTTGGAAGACCTGAAAGGAAAGTATGTATATATTGATGTGTGGGCAACCTGGTGTGGCCCCTGTAAACAGGAAATTCCTCATTTACAGCGTCTGGAGGAGAAAATGCATGGGCGGAAAATTGTTTTTGTCAGTATTTCCTGCGATGCGAACCGCCTGGTTTGGGAACGTATGGTCAATGAGAAAAAATTAGGCGGTATTCAGTTACAGATTGACGGAGACCGCACTTTCTTGTCTGAATTCGGTGTGGAGGCGATTCCCCGTTTTATTCTGCTCGACAAGAAAGGACGGGTAGTCAATGCGTGGATGTCCAGACCCTCAGAACCGGAAACAGAAAAAGTATTTTTGGGATTAAAAGGAATATAAAATGAAAGATTTATTATTGGGACGACTGCTGTTTATTATAGTTTTAATATCCATTGGGATTGTGAATGTACAGGCACAGGATCGCTATGCTGTTGTGGTTGGGAAAAAGGTAACTTCTGACCATTCATGGGATAAAGTGACAGATGAATTGAAAAGCAGATATCAGGCATCGGTTGTGGAATATATTTCTTCGCCGGATGAAGCTCTCGCAGAGCTTCAGAAATTGCAGCCCCGTTACGTCGCTTTTGTCGATAAACCGGAAAATATAGGGATGGATTATATCCTGAGGGTACACCGGATGAGCCGGAAACTGGATGAGGATATCTATGCCGATTTTATTTGGGGAATAGTGACCGGGGCTGATGCTGATGCTGCCCTGCGCCTGTTACAGGGGAGTGCACAACCATTGGTCATCCGGAGTGCATTGAGTACGACAACGGAATTAGGCGATGGGAAATGGTTTACTCGTTATGCCCTGACGGATCCGGAGAGGATAACCGTTGAAAATCCGGATGCTCCCCTTATAGAGCGGATAAAAGCTCCGAAGTTCGGTTTTTATGCCACGAAAAAGGCAAAACAGGATACCTTGGTCAGACAGAAGGTATTGATGAAATTACTACCCGATCAGTTTTATTTCCTTTACCGGGATTTTGATCCGGATCTGATTTTTGCAACCGGTGAATTTTACCAGAATCAAATGCTGATCCGTCCCGGGCTTGCTGACCGTTATATTTATGGGAAAAATGCCGGATTGTATCAGATGATGCAGGACGGAGAACAGAAGCTACCGGAGGGGCGGCATGTTCGGGCTTTTTTGGCATTGGGGAGCAGAGGCGGAGATATCGGACAGTTTGCCGGGGGTCTGCCGGTGGCCTGGCTGAGCTATGGAAATGTTGCCGCTTTGGTGGGATACACCACTTCGACCTGGCATGGACAAGCGGGTTGGGGTACTTGGAAAATGTGGTCGGCCAACCCGGGACTGTATACCCTGGCAGAGGCTATGTTCCTGAATCAGCAATACATGCTGGATCGTTTGTACAAATGGAGTCCCCGGTTTCTGGAATTTGAATATCCTTATATTTCGGATAATCTGCGTAAAGATTTTCCAAAGGTGGTAGCTGCAGTGGAAAAGGTGACAGGAATTTCTGAACTTTCATTGGATCAGATGGGATATCTTTACGATAAAGACATATTGGCCTATTACGGGGATCCGAAATGGAATGCCCGGTTGGATACTATTTCCGAAGCAAATGATTTTGAAGTGAGAATGGTAAGAAAAGGTAAAAAATGTACTGTCATTATTACGACTTCGGAACATTTCAGCCGGATCCGTATGGAAGGAGATTATTTCAAAGAAGAAGGTGATGTAATGAATCCTGTGTCTATCGGTCGTCTGCCTTTTACTTATTTTTTTCCCGAACGCCTCCGGAATCCCCGGCTGGCCCGGAAACTGAAATTTGACGGAGAACTGTCACTAAATAAAGATTTCCTGTTTATTCAGTATGCAGGATTTGAACCTGGGAAAACATATAAGATTGTTCTGAAAGTCGATTGAGTATAAGTATCCCCAAAGGCAATATGACCTTTGGGGATACCCTTGAATCAAAAAGCCCGTTTCAGTATCTCCCGGATATTGTCGGCTTTCCCCATCGTATAGTAATGGATGGCAGGAGCACCGTGAGCGAGCAGGTCTTTGCTCTGGGCGGTACACCATTCGATACCGGCCTGATAGATTTCCTTATTGTCTTTGCACTTGCGGATTTCTTTCATTAGCTCCTGAGGCAGGTCAATGCTGAAAGCCCGGGGGAGCATTTCGATGTGGGTTTGGGTGGAAATTGGCTTTAATCCCGGAATGATGGGAACGTTGATGCCGGCTGCCCTGCACTTTTCCACAAACCGGTAAAATTTGTCGTTATCGAAAAACATCTGGGTGACAATGTAATCGGCCCCGGCTTCCACTTTCCGTTTCAGATTTTCGATGTCTATATCCAGATTGGGGGCTTCGTAATGTTTTTCCGGATAGGCGGCAACCCCGATGCAGAAATTCGTGGGAACGGCATCCTTTAAACATTCGTCCAGATAAATTCCCCGGTTCATGTTGTGAATCTGTTCCACCAGTTCGCAACTGTAACGGTGGCCGTCAGGTTCCGGAACGAAATATTTCTGTCCGGGCATAGCATCCCCGCGTAAGGCCACTACATTCTGTATGTCCAGGAAGTTCAGATCGATCAGGTCGTTTTCGATCTGGTATTTGCTGGCTCCTCCGCAAATGAGGTGGGGTACTACCTCTACCGGAAACCGTCGCATGATGGCTGCGGCAATGGCTACGGAACCCGGACGTTTGGTGATGGTCAGCTTTTCAAAGGTCCCGTCTGCTTTCGGACGGAATTCCACTTCATCCCGGTGATAGGTGATATTGATGAAAGGAGGGGCAAACTCCATCAGGGGTTCTATGGCGCAATACAGTTTATTGATATCACTCCCTTTTAAAGGGGGCACCAGTTCGAAAGAGGCGAACGGTGCCGTTTTTTTATTGATGATGTCGATCACTTTTGTCATACTTCTTGAATTAACGGCCGGTGGCCGGATTAGTGAAATTTTTTATATGCCCAGTAATCTTCTTCCCTCTTCTTCAGTGATCTGCCGTTTCCGGCAATAATCCTGCAATTGATCGGTTCCGATTTCTCCGATGCTGAAATAACGGGCCTCCGGATGGGCAATCAGCATACCGCAAAGGCTGGTTGTCGG
>CAJMQA010000198.1 GCA_905215395.1 uncultured bacterium
GGGAAGCGGGGTTCCTTTTTTGTCTTTTATGACACCTTTCACGCGTACCCGACTCTGTTCCTGTTGTTGCGGCCGTTCCTTCACTATAATGATATCTTCCTGGATAATCCAGGTCAGATCAGTAGAAGCAAATATTTTGTCCAACACCTCTGCCACGGTTTCATTCACGGCATTCACAGACACAGGCCCCACACGTTCTCCTTGTTCCTTACTCATTATAAACTGCAACCGAGCCTGCTCGCGGATTTGTTCCAACACCTGCCGCAGCGACACCTCCTGCAGTTTCATGTTTATCCGCTCCCGCTGTGCCAGTGTGTTGGCAGACAAACTGAAGGAAAACAGGCAAACCAGAACAATGCACAATTTCATAATTTTTCCGATTTTTTGCCCGGGATCATGGTAAATACCGAGGCATTCTTGTTTTTTTTTCATAAATTTGTAATGAAAGATTAAACATAGCAACCGAACGGCCACCAACCGTCTTGTTGCAAACTTATCTTGATAAGGGAAGTGTCCCCACGCTTCTCTTATTTCATTCCACTATAATCATACGGCTACTGATTTGAAAAACGATTCCCGTGGATTCCGTAATGGCTCCGAGGATTTTCCGGATATTCTCATACCGTTTCAGATGACCCGAAAACCGGATGTCCTTTTTCCCGGCCGACCGGAAAGCAACTTTTACGTCATACCAGCGTCCCAGTTCTTCCAATATCTCCTCCAGCGTATCGTCGTTAAAACAAAACTCCCCGTCTTTCCAGGCGACATAATTCCGGACATCCACTTCCCGGAGGCTTATCTCCCCGCTACAACGGTCGTACGAAGCCAACTGTCCCGGGTGCATCCGCCACTCTCTATCGCTCTCCGCCTTTTTGATACCGATTTCCCCCGACACCAACACCGTCTCGGTAGCCTCCCGGCCATGCGTATTTACGTTAAAAGCAGTACCATACACCCGAATACTGACCTCGTCCGTTTCCACATAAAACGGTCGCTCCGGCTCCTTTGCCACCTCAAACCAGGCCTCACCTTTCAGGTACACCTTTCTCTCAGCTGCCGCAAACGCCACCGGATAGCGAAGTTCCGACCCGGCATTCAGATGCACGGCAGTCCCGTCCGCCAGCAGCAAGCGGTATTCCCCTCCCCGGGGGATCGATAATATATTATAGGCCTCTGTCGCCGGTTGAGATACTGCAGGAACGGAATAAACCACCTTCCCTGAATCTATCCGGATGTTCCCGTCCGTCTCGTACAAATTCAATTGCTCCGCCTCCTCCAACACAATCCGTTCGCCGCTGCTCAATTGCAGGAATGCCCTGCACGTACCCGGTTCTACCACTGTTTTCGCTATTTGCTTCTTTTCCGGCTTCTCCTGCTCTGCCAGCAACCATATACAACCTAAAGCCACAAACAAACTAGCAGCCACAGACAGACGGACTATACTCCTTCTTATTCTCTGCTGGCGCATTTTCCCCCGAAACTTCCGGTAGCCTTGTGCAGGTTTCCACTCCTCATACCGCCGGAACTCCTCCGTCAGGTACTCATCATCTCCCACCTCCTCATACAACCGCCGCATGCTCTCATCCTCCAGTAACCGCCCCAACTCCGCCTGTTCATCAGCCGTAAGCCCTCCCCTATACGATTTTCGCAACAAAGCCACCGTTCTTTCCACACTTTTATCCATAATTTTTCCATTTTTATATAAATGTGCATAACAAATGAAAAAGGGTGACAAGGAAAATACTTTTTTTTGAAATTACCCATAGAAAGTGGCCAGATTATTACCATACCGGAGATCCGACGATGTGGAAAATATTCACTAATACTACTGATTATTAACAGATTAAAAGCAATGAACGCTTATGTGATATGTCCCCCGGTAGACTGGATGAAGTTCTCACTGCTTATATGGAGATGTCTGTTCTCCACATTCATAAAACCTACTACTTCAAAGAAATTGACACCTCTCTACTTTATAAATCTTATAACTTCAAGAAAAACGCCAACCCCAAAATACTGGCATTTCCTTTCATTTTTCCGCGCAATTGTTTGAAACTGCGCTTTTTATGAGTTTTTACCGTATTGACGGATATGCCTAACTTTTCGGCAATCTCATTCACAGACAATCCTTCCACACTCATCCGTATCACTTTGCGCTGTTCGGGCGGCAATTCCTCAATATAGAGATACATTTGCCGGAGCAACTCTTCGCGCACGGTTTTTATAAACATTTCATCGGACTCCGGGTCATTCTCTTCCATCAACCGATTCAGATACTTAGACTTACATTTCTCCTGCCGCAACCACATCATTGCCCGGTTATACGTAGCCCGGTAAAGGTAATTGGTCAGTTCTTCTATCTGAACAAACTTTCGCTCACCATTCCAGACATACAACAGAATATCCTGCACCAAATCTTCGGCAATAACCGGGTCCTGCACCAAACGTCCCGCATAAGAACACAAAGCAGCATAATAACAGCCGAAAACTTCCTGCCAAAGCTCCTTATCTTTCTCGTTTACCGCTTTTAATATCCGACCCATATCCATATTTCCACCACTCTGATTCACTTTAAATTCCGCCGTATCTTAGCCGCTTTAATTATAAAATCCAAAAGACAATATCTACCCATCAGCTTCGTCCATAACAATTGAAGCATATCATTACAATTATAAACTTAATACGCTTTTTATTTATACTTTTCAAAAATAACAACAATTTCTAATATAACAAATTCAATAATATATTAAAGTCAAGGATACCATATAAAAAGTTTAATTTCTCCCATATTATCCTCCATTCTGACAATAAATTTCACCAAACAATAACAAAAGACGTAAACAACCTTTGCGAATCAGATACAGTTTGTCGGCAACCTTACCCTCGTTCAGTAATATCGTTTTTGGAGGGACGGATAAGTTTTCAGCTCCTGACAGAAATGCAAATTGCCCGTTTAATAAAACAAATCTCTACAAAAAAACCGGGAAAATCCCGGTTTTCTCATTTGCATGACTATTAATTTAAGGTCGTTCTCTGTACACAACATCGACAATCTTAGCAAAGCCCTTGTAAGGTTCCCCCCGTAGTACCAACTTTTGCTGGGCAACCGGAACGTTATAAAATCTCAGTATACCATTGTTAACACCACTGATTCCTGAATCCTGAGTACCTAAGATCAACTGATATTGTTGTTCCAGGAAGCCTTCAGGAACGTTATTTTTGTTAAAATCATTCTTAAACAAATTAAATTTAAGCAAGGTAATTGTTTCGGTACTATTTAAATCATTAATTACAATTTCTGTTTTTTTCGTCACCATATCATACTCATACACTTTATTCCCAACAGCATAGAACATATAGGGTAATGTGGAATGAAAAGCGAAAGCTGTCGCTTTATCCAGTTCGGGAGCCACGACCTCACTGTATGACACCTGTCGCATTTCAGTATTAGAGAAACTCTTGAATACAAACGAAATACCATAGATAGAGAAATGCCCGGCATTATCTTTCAGCAAGGCATAAACGGTCCCGTCTGCATACCGTGTAGACTCCATATATACCAGATCCTTTCCGGTTTGAAAATCAAATAAAGGATTATCGGCTGGATTTTCCAGAGGTACAATCACATCTGGATTAGATCGGGTACATACTGCAAAACGTTTATTTGTAACATCATAAAACAAAGCATAAGAACTCTTCATAAATCCTAAAACAGCATCCACTGCAAAATAAGGAGAAACTTTAAATTCAGGATCAGTATGGGGGACAGTTGTGTTTATGGGTAACTGGTATATACCTCCTGCAACCAATCTGCTCATAGTATATGCATTACCATCCTCTGTTACAATAAATTTATTTCTGTATGCAGCTCCGAAACAAACCGGACGACAATTTCCCTTTTTATCCCCGAACTCATACAGTACATTATTTTCTTCACCAGTCATGAAAGTCTCCGGCTCCAAACGATATCCTCCGTCTTTTGAAAAAATAAAAATATCATCACCGGTACTGGTATTAGGATCCCAGCCAATACTATAAGCATTTTTGATCTCCGGCAATCCGCGCGATGCCAGCAAATCAAATGCCCTCACCTCTCTATCTGCCGAAATAACGGTAATCATGTCCAGACGTACACGGTTTGTCTCTCCCTCATTACAGAGCACCATCCATCCTTCTGAATTTGCAGAAGCTACATTCAGTTTAAACGGAAAGGTCGTCTCTATTCCTGTCCGGTTATCACAAACGGTAAACCAGCAATTGTATTTCCGGGGTAATAGATCAAGAAATAAAGAAATATCCTTTGTAAAAGAAGAATCAAGTACAAATATCTGTTTGTTATCTTTCGGATCCGGATCCTTAATGGCCGCCCTGTATTTAAAAGAATAATCCGGATTATCTCCCTGAATAACCCCGTCAACCGAAGAAGTGACGACAGGAGTGATAGTGAGGTTATCCACATTTCCCAGTCCTCCGTATTCCTCTTTTATCCCTGTAATGGTAATTTCATTTACATCATTATAGGTATAATTGCCTTCGTCATCAAAACAGGCCTGTGACAATACTGTAAGTGCTATCAGACAAACAGTAATTATATATTTTATTCTCATGATCTGATATTTAATTTGTTACTGATTTATTGGGGATCCAAAGCACTGTAATCAACAGTATAGGAAGGCCCCAGCTGCATATAGGTTACCCCGTCATCTTCATATTCCGGAGTTTTATTGTCTGCTTTTCGCTGAAGTTCCTTTTGCAGCATAACGGCAGCATAACCATATTTCCCCGGAGCGACAGGATCCTCATCATTTTTACTCCAGTCGGATGTCTGCCACCCCATAATGGCGTTAATCATCCTGAATTTATTGACAGACCAGGTTCCAAAATAACTACCGGCATAGGTTATTGTCCACCACATCGGCATAGTAATCAGTTCTGAGTATATCACCTTATAACGCGTTGCATTCAAAACCTCTCCGGAGACCATGTCCTTTACTTCAGGCATCAGCAATTTGAAGTACTGATTTTCTTCCAGTTGTAAAACAATATCTTTTTTCTTTTTCAGCAATTCTTCCGAACGGATCAGTTGTAATGGCAGTCTGATTTCAGCCACACCGGCAGGAATAGTATACTCATCTTCCAATGCCACGTAATCTTTACCTTCCACGGCATTACCTCCCGCAATTTTCACCCGGAAAGTCCGCGGATAATTGGTAACCATCCCCAAAACTTTCACCATGACGGGCACTTCTTTCACCTGTACCGTCAACGGATCATTCTGAAAACTATATTCAAGCGAATCCACATATTGATTGCCATTCTTCAAATTAAAATAGATACCTGATACACCTCCCGGTTCTCCTTCATAAAGCTGTGCTTCATTTTCACATCCTGACAGCAGAATCACTGTAAATAACAGATATATCATTTTTTTCATAATATACAATATTTAATTAATTCCTATATTTTAGTTCACTCTCCGGAAGAGGTATCAAATAATTTCCTCTCGTCATCATCAGACCGGCTCCTGTAGTACCCGACTCAATAAACATTTCGTTCACCCTTTTGTAATAAAAGAAAAGCTGGCCTTCACAAAGAAATTCCCGGATATATTCCTTTTTCAGATTAGCTGCCAGCTGGCTTGAAACAATCTGTGTTTGCCCCCTATTTTCCCTTAGTTTGTTTAAATAATCATAGGCCTGTGGTTCAGCTTCTGATTCGGCAGCTATCAGATAAAGTTCTCCCAAACGAATCAACGGCATCATATTATTATAAAAAAGGGTGGTATTATCCAGTTTTCTGAACTTTGCATTTACACGGCTATTATCCCCGGGAATTGTAGAATTTTTCCATAACGGAGAATACCGGTAATCATTTTCTTCACCCTGAAATAATTTCTCCACCACTGTCGGCCGGGCACGCAACAAATTATCACCAGCCGATTCTGTATCGAAATAATTTGTATAGATCTGACTTCTGTCCGGATTGTACAATGAAAAAATAACTTCAGTAGAAAATACCCTGTCCGGATTTTTCGAATCCCCTTTTATTTTTTCATGAGTGATAAAAGGAAAATAAGTTTCCCGTTTAGGATCTTCAATAATCATTTTAGCGTACTTTGCTGCCTGTGGTTTATTTCCGGCATAAAGGTATACTCTGGCTTTCAATGCAATTACTGCATAATAATTCATCCGGAGCACCCTTGCTTTATAAGTATTATCTGTATCGTCAAAAGCCATCGGTCCTTCGGTCAGGATAGGATCGCTTTTCAGCAAGAGAGCTTCTGCCCTATCCAGATCCCGGATAATCTTATGGTCAATGAGTGAATCTGCAGGCATCAATTCAAATGCAGAAACACTCCTTGCTTCCACATACGGAATCGAAAGTCCCTGTTTGTTAACGAGCATCACCGGTCCAAATAAACGCAGCATATCAAAATGCAAAAATGCCCTTAAAGCCAACGCTTCACCTGTAATCAATGAATAGTCGGGATCTTCCAGTACTT
>CAJMQA010000199.1 GCA_905215395.1 uncultured bacterium
CACCAAAAGCGGAAAAGGAGCCCGGCAGGGACGACCGGAAATTACTGTTAACACCAATGTTACCTTCGACAAAGTATCTACTCTCCCCGACTTCCAGACCGAATTTGCTCAAGGTAGCAGCGGGGCTTACTCTCCGACAGCGTCCACTTCCTGGGGGCCGAAAATCTCAGAACTTCCCAATGATCCCCAATATGGCGGTAATACAAAAAACAGTTATACCGAAAAATTCGGGCAACAACCTGGAAAATACTATGTCCCGCAACGGGCTGCCGCCGGGCTTGATCCTTGGGCAACTCCACAGAGTTATGACAATGCCAGAAAATTTTTCGACCTGGGAGTAAACTGGAATACCAATGTCAATATCGCCCAAAGTTTTGGCAAAGGAAGCTATTCTTTTTCCGTCGGCAATACAAATTCCAACGGTATTGTCCCTTCAACGGGACTCGACCGCTATAATGTCAAACTGAATGCACAGGCCGAACTGAATAAAAACTTTTTAACGGGCTTCAGCGGTAATTTTATCACGTCCAAACTAACCAAACAGACCGGGGCCAACGACGGAGTGATCGCTACGGTATACGGAGCTCCTCCCAGCTACGATTTCAACGGCATACCTTCGTATGTAAAAGGCGATCCTTATACCCAGAATACCTACCGGGGTACAGGTGGATTCGACGGAGCAGTGTGGGGCGTAAACAACAACGAATTCCTCGAACGCAACCAGCGTTTTTTCGGAAATGTCTTCCTGAAGTATACCACCAAATTTCATACCGATAACCAGAAACTGGAGGCCAAATATCAGATTGGTACCGACTCCTATTCGACAACCTATCGGGACCAATGGGGTTATGGTCACTCAAACGGTCAGGGCTCCATTGAAAAATACATTTATAGCATCAATGAGCTCAATTCTTTGTTCACCCTCAATTATGACTGGGACATCCTTCCCGATTTAAACCTGAACCTATTAATCGGAAATGAATTTATTCACAATACCAAAGATTACACCTATACCTCAGGATCAAATTTCAACTTTTCAGGTTGGAACCACCTAAACAACGCCTCTGTATATAACGGTTCAGAAAGTTACCGCTCCAAACGTACTGTAGGAACTTTCGGAAACTTATCACTGTCCTGGCACAGTATGCTCTTCCTCAATACCACCGTCCGGAACGACCGTGTTTCCAATATGCCCCGGGACAACCGTTCGTACACCTACCCCTCTGTATCCCTCGGCTTTATATTTACCGAACTGGAACCGCTCAAAAACAGCATCCTCACCTACGGTAAAATCCGGGCCTCCTATGCAGAAGTCGGAGAAGCCGGAGACTACTATAACTCTTATTATTATACCCCGTCTTACGGAGGAGGCTTTTCATCGGGAAACCCCATCAAATACCCCATCGGTTCTGTAGTATCTTATATTCCTTATTTCAAACTATACGATCCGAACCTGAAACCGCAAAACACAAAATCCTACGAAATCGGTACCGATCTGACCTTCTGGAACGGGATACTGTCATTGAATTATACCTATTCCCGCCAGAATGTAAAAGACCAGATTTTTGAAATACCCATCTCCGGTTCCACAGGTTATCAATCCATGGTTGCCAATGGTGGTAAAATCCATACCAACACCCATGAACTGACCCTGAGTGTCAATCCGGTGAAAACAAAGAATTTGAACTGGGATTTTGCCTTCAACTTCTCCAAGATCGATAACTATGTCGATGAACTGGCACCTGGCGTAAGCAGTATCATGCTCGGCGGATTTGTAGACCCGCAGGTAAGAGCCGGAATCGGAGACAAATTTCCCGTGATTTACGGCAGCAGCTTCCTGCGCAATGAGGCCGGCCAGATTGTAGTGGACGAAAAAGGAATGCCGCAAGCCGGAGACAACCGGGTGATCGGCACTGTATCGCCAGATTTCCGGTTGGGATTCAATACCACACTTACATTTTACAAATTCCGCCTATCAGCTGTACTCGACTGGAAACAAGGCGGCCAAATGTATTGCGGAACCGCCAATACCCTTAATTTCTACGGAGTCACTCAGAAATCTGTTGATTACAGACAAAGAGAGTCATTCCTGTTTGAAAAAAATGCGGTAAAAGTGACCGCCCGCGATGCCGCAGGAAATGCTACAGCCTATGCACCCAACGATATCCAGATCAGTGGAGATAAAGCTTTCCATTATTTCGATGCCATGAGCAGCATCTCCGAAGCCGGGGTTTACAACTCCTCTTTTCTCAAACTGCGTGAAATTGCATTGAGTTATCCTGTATTCGACAAATCTTTCCTGAACGTTACAATGAATGTATTTGCCCGCAATCTCCTGCTCTGGAATGAAATGAAAAACGGTATCGATCCCGAATCTTCACAGGGGAATAACAATATGGGCGGAGCATTCGAACGCTTTTCCCTCCCGGGAGCTTCAAGTTACGGTTTTGGATTAACAATTAAATTCTAAAGGAGAACCACATGAAACCAATATATCATTTTATCCAAAGTTTACTGCTTCTGGCTCTGGCCTTTTCTTTGTTTTCCGGATGTTCGGAAGATGTCATGGACCGGATCAACAAGGACGGTGATCATACGACTGAAGTACCGGCCAAATATACTTTGGCAGATGTAATCACTTCTACCGCATTCAATGGCATAGGAGGAGACTTCAATACCTATTTTGCTTCGTACGTGGAACACGAAGTCGGAATCTCCAACCAGCTCTACCGGGCAGAAACCCGCCAGGGAGAACCCAGTAGTTCAACCACATTCAACAACATCTGGAACAGCATTTATGCAACCCTGAAAAATGCCCGGATTGTTGTTGCCCGCTGTTCAGAAGGAGGTCCTCAGGAAGGCAATTATACGACCAAAGGAATAGGAGAAGTGATGGAAGCCCTGAACACCGGTCTGCTCGCCGATGCCTGGGGGGATACCCCCTACAGCCAAGCCGCATTGCCTACCTTAAACAACGGCCAGCCACAGTATCTGAATCCCGGAGTCGACAGCCAGGAGGCTATTTATAAAGCACTCATGCAACTGCTGGATGACGCTATTGCCGACTTACCACAGGGAGACCAGCACACCACGGGAAGTGCAGGAGTCTATGACCTGGTCTATCAGGGAGATAGCGAAAAATGGATAAAGCTGGCCTATGGGCTGAAAGCCCGATACACCATGCACCGGCTATACCGTGCTACTGATAAAAGCGCAGAATTGGGAAAAGTACTGGACTACATCGGCAAATCATTTACTTCGGCAGACGAACAGGCCGCCTTTGCCATTTACGATGTAACCAACCTGAACCCCTTGTTTGATTTCCAATGGAGCCGTGACTACTTTGCAGCCAGCGAAAGCATGAGTAAAAAATTGATTGCCCGTAAGGACCCGCGTGCAGACAGAGCCTTTATCGACAAAAACTGGATGCAGGTGACCCCGGATAGCACCTCTTTCTACATGGCTCCGAACGGCACTCCTAAACCCGTTCAATACACTTACAATACTTCGGTTTTTGTTTTCTCCCAAACAGCTCCGACCTTACTGTTAAGCTACCATGAGCTATTGTTCCTGAAAGCCGAAGCACTGTGCCGGCTGAACCGCAATAACGAAGCCAAAGTGGTATTAAAGGATGCTGTCATAGCAGCTATTGCCAACTTCGAGAACAGTGTGAATGCTGCCATGAAAGCCCCTCTGGTCGTAAGTAACGGAGGACTGACGGAAACTACAGCAGCCATTACCCCTGAAAAAGCAGCCGGCTATTTCGATACAGAAGTAGCCCCACTCTTCGATGCAAATCCGCTGAAGGAAACCATGGTACAAAAATACATTGCTTTCTGGGGTGCATCCGGAGAATCTACCGAGTGTTACAACGATATCCGGCGCATGAAAGCCAATGGTGAAAACTTCGTAGAACTGCAAAATCCGAATCCTTTCCCGCTTCGTTGTCCATATGGGGATGAAGACGTAAATGCAAACCCCAATGTCAATAAACTACAGGGAGATGGCAAATTCGTCTACTCTGAACCCGTCTGGTGGGCCGGCGGAAAACGCTGATCCTGCAATCATTTCCCCAAAACCGTCCTGAAGCATCAGGACGGTTTTTTATTCTTCCTACCCCATAAAAACTGCCGGATAGACTCCCCAACCCTAAAAATAAAGAATATTAAAGAATTTTTTCTGTAATATTTTGCTTTGGAATAAAAAAGACTTAAATTTGACGTCAGAATAAGAATTCAGGAAAAGATAACAGATTCTTAAGTATAACAATAAAAATATTACAAAATGAAAGTAACAGTTGTTGGTGCAGGTAATGTTGGTGCAACATGCGCAAACTGCATTGCAGAAAAAGACATCGTGAACGAAGTAGTTCTGCTGGACATCAAAGAAGGCGTTGCAGAAGGTAAATCACTGGATATGTGGCAGACTGCCCCGATCAATCTTTATGACACCCGTATCAAAGGTGTTACCAATGATTATAGTGCGACTGCAGACTCAGAAGTTGTGGTGATCACCTCCGGTCTTCCGCGTAAACCAGGCATGAGCCGGGATGATTTAATTTCAACAAATGCCGGCATTGTCAAATCAGTTACTGAAAATGTAATCAAACATTCTCCGAAAGCAAAAATCATCATCGTATCCAATCCTCTGGATGTCATGTGTTACTGTGCTTTCCTGGCTGCCAAAATTGATTCTTCACGGGTATTCGGAATGGCAGGAGTGCTTGACACAGCCCGTTACCGTGCATTCCTGGCAGAAGCTTTGAATGTATCTCCGAAAGATATTCAGGCTCTTTTACTGGGAGGTCATGGTGACACCATGGTTCCGCTGCCACGTTACACTTCTGTTGGTGGTATACCTGTTACCGAACTGATCGATGCCGACAAACTGCATGCTATCATCGAACGTACCAAAGTAGGTGGAGGTGAACTCGTTAAACTGATGGGTACTTCTGCATGGTATGCTCCGGGAGCTGCTGCAGCTCAAATGGTTGAAGCCATTATCCGCGACCAGAAGAGAGTATTCCCGGTATGCGCCATGTTGAACGGCGAATACGGAATGAAAAATATCTACCTGGGCGTTCCGGTAGTCTTAGGCAAAAACGGTATCGAAAAAATCATCGAGGTTAAACTCGACAAAGAGGAAAAAGAACTGCTGGCAGAATCTGCAAAAGCTGTAAAATCTGTCATGAATGTGCTCGACGGCATGAAAATGTTTTAATCCGGTACAGACTAATTTTGGTTAAAAATAGAGAAACCGTCCTGATTATCGGGGCGGTTTCTTATTTTTGCCCCTTCAATCAAAGCCAAGAAGGAAATGAGGAGAAAAAAAAATCTGAAAGCCTGTCATTTTGCCGCCAAAACTCCGGGACTGCCGTATACTCCGGGGGTTACCAGTATTCCGGTAGAAATCGTCGGTCTAGAGGACAACAGCTACCACATGATCGTTCCCGTTGAAATCGACGGTATACAAGGAGATATGATCATCGATACCGGCGCTTCCGTCACAGTAGTCGACGCAAAACTATTTCAGGAACTATCGGGAGAAATCAGTGACATACAAATGCAATCCGGTAGTGTCACCGGACAGATCCATGACGTCCGGCTCACCAAAGCCTCAAAATTCAGAATTGGAACACGTAAATTGAAAAACATACAATTAGCAGTCATTGACCTGGATTATGTCAATGAAATGTACGACAAACATTTGAAAAGAAAAGTAATCGGTCTTCTGGGAAGCGATTTTTGTGTCCGGTATCACGTAATTATCGATTACCGGAACAAACAACTTCTGATGAATCAATGAGCCGGATTGCCGGTCAAAACTAAAATTTAGAGGCTAAAATCTTAAATCTCACATCTAAAAATCCGATTTAGCTGTTTTTTTAGAAAAAATATTATACTTTTGCGCATTAATCATGCATTAAGAATTAATAAAAATTAAGTCATATATTTAACTATTGAAAAATGCAGAATAAAGGAGCGATTACACTACTTGCTATCGCTTTAGCGTTAGTGAGTCTTTACCAGTTGTCTTTTACCTGGAAAACCAATAGGGTTGAAAATGCCGCAAAGGAATTTGCACAGGGCAACCCTGAAAAGGAAAAAGCATATCTGGATTCAATTGCAAATCAGGAAGTATACAATTTCCTGGGAATTGCAAAATACACTTACAAAGAATGTAAGGAGTTGGAATTGAACCTGGGTCTTGACCTGAGAGGTGGTATGAACGTGACGATGGAAGTTGACGTTGCCGACGTCGTTCGTAGTCTGGCCAATTACAGTCAGGACGAGGCATTTAACCAGGCATTGAAAGAGGCCATAAAAATGCGCACCTCCAGTCCGAAAGACTTTGTAACTCTGTTTGGAGAAGCGTTCGAAAAAATTGCTCCGAATGCACAACTGGCTTCACCGGATATCTTCGGAACCGTAGAACTGAAAGAGAAAATCAAAATCGGTGCATCGAACAAAGAAGTGCTGGATGTAG
>CAJMQA010000200.1 GCA_905215395.1 uncultured bacterium
AAAGCAAATCTTCTGGTTAGTCTTTGGCAGATCAGCTGATTTATCATTATTAAAATTTCACTTGTTCTGTCGATATCTGATGCCTTTCTGTATGTCTCATTTCCCTCCGTTCCCTTCTTCTCTCCACTTTTTCATGATGTCCGAACAACAAATTGATACCCACGCGGGCATTGAGATTCCGGGCTGCAGTATAATTGGCTGCCAGAGTATTATCCGTTACCGCATACAACTGGAAAGGTCCCAGCTTAGCCGTCAAGCCTGCTCCTATATTAGCATAATTTCCTGCCATCATAGAATAGGTTACAGCTACGCTTACATTTCTCAGTAAGCGGACATTTCCGGAAAAAGCCAGAGAAGGATAAAAATGTTTATTCATAATGCTCGCTTTTACCAAACCGCCGACATTTATCATCTTGCAGAGCTGATAAGTCGCTCCGGCATAGAACTTTGTATGCAGCATAGTAGAATAAGCACCCACATTATTCACCAAACGGAATTCATCCTTGATAGAATCCGTCAGATTCTCAAAAGCATCATTCATAGAAATATGCCCCGGATTATTTTCATTCACACTGTTTGAGATATCTGCACCGATCCAGTCAAAAGTCTTGTCCTGGGTAAATGCATGTGTATTTTCACTCCAGCGGATAAATCCCAGATCTACCAAACTGGCGTGCAATGTAAGCCGGTCCAGTAATTTATATTGTCCCCCCAGATCCACTCCGAACCCAAGATTCCCCGTTACCATGCTGGCACTCAGATCATCGTCATCGAATTTCAGTTTATCCCAATCCACAAATTCCCCGACAGGCATCGGCTCCAATGGAATAGAAGCCCGGATATTCTGTTTGGAATGTAAACGGAGAATTTCTCCGTCCCCGACCGACTCTACGCTCAACTCTGAATCTATCATTTTGATATTAGCAATACCAAACAACACCTTTAAACGGGCGCCGACGGTCAAACGGTCATTCACAACCTTTGATAAACCCAAGGCAGTCTCCACATAAGCAGTAGCATTGATTCCCAATTTCCCGAAATCAAAAGTCTTACCTAAATAACCGGCATTTCCTTCTTTAAGAAAAGTGAACAAATCTTTGTTAAAACTAAAACTGAAGTCACTTTTTTCTGTAATATCCAGTGTCGCATACCAGCTTTTTACGCGGAAACCGACAGTCAGCAAAGGTAGTTCGTTACTGAACAGGATTGCATTATATTTTTTCAGGGCATTATGAAAACTATTCAGATCGATGACTACAGAATCGGTACGTCCGAAACTTTTTTTCTTCAACAAATCTTCCACTCCAAACGAGGTACTTACAAAATTTACCTGTACACCGCTCAGGCCCGGCAAGCCCACCCAAGCATTGTATTCGGGCTGATAGGAAGGATTTACCCGTACCCGTTGCGGCAAATTATCCAAAAAGTATATGGTATTATTTCCCTCCTGCGCTTTCAATGAACCGACAGAAAGCACAGCAAGAAAAATGATCAGTAAATAACGCATATTATTTCATTTAAAAATCGTCCGTACTTGTTATTACAGCTCGGGCCTGAAGCATCAATTTAAACGATAGCTCCGCATTTGCACCAATCGTTACTTCAGCCTGTTGGGGAGTAGAAGCCACAGCTTCCAACAAAATCTTTTTCGTTTTGCCCAGATTTTTAGCCTGTGCCTGTGTTAACTTGAATTCAATGGTACTGTTGGAAGGTTTATTTCCCACAGCCGCTTTTAATCCTTCTTTACCCGTTTCTGCAGTCACCCGGTCAATCTCTTCATTATTCTCACCCATCAAAACCAGCCTCGGAATCTTCAAATCCAGAGGTAAACCGTTTTCAGCAATGATCTTTATCGTTCCTTCTTTGATTTTATCCGCATATTTCTGGTCGATATCAATATCGTTTAAGGTATCCCGGTAAGTCAGATTTTCAGCTTTCAGAGAGAACGGAATCCGTACGAGGGCATCCAAAGCCACTTCTGCATCATTATAAACCACATTGTCGTCCTTCCCTTCCGGATTTACGGTTACTGTACCCTTATAACCGATATTACCCTGAGGAGGCAAAGAAAGAAAATCTACAATATTGGAATTCTGTGCATTCAAACCCAGAATCTCAGAAACTACGGTATTGGTTACATTTCCCTCAGCCATTAATGTATTACCTGGATTCAGCTTCAACGTAAGAGCCTTTCCCTCCCTATTCTTTCCATCAAAGGTAGCATCCACCTGCATCGGAACCCCAATACCCTTATTTCTCAGTATAATATTCAATTCCGGTTTGGTAAATGCAAATGTTCCACCGATCTCATTCAGGAAATCTACATTCATATCGAAACTTCCCTCGTTAATAGAAATCTCTTTTCTCGCGATTTGACCTTCCACTTTAGTAAAAGAAAAATTCTGGAGACCAAAAGCAAGATCGAAATCAGAAATATTTACAGTTTCTCCTTCCGGAATATCTAATTCTATTTTCAATGTAATCTCAGGCACATTTCCCAGAGTGATCTCCAAATTTTCCAGAGAACTGGTTCCTTCCGGATCATCATTAGCAAATTCTCTGACCAGCAGCGTACCATCCGACTCTCTGATATTTTCAAAGGTCGTCCTAATGGTATACTTAAAAGAAGTATGAGGTAAATTATACTTCAAATCTGCCGAAGCAATAATTTTTTTCAACTGACAATCAGCAGGCACTTCCTGAATCGTCTGATCCAAGACTTCTTCAAGCTGTATTCCTCCCTCGGGAACAACCCCTCCAGCTACTATATTAAAACGATGGTTGAATAGAATGTCCTCCTCTGGCATATCAAACACCTCAGATATTTCCAGCTTATAAATATCTTCTTCCAGATACTGTATAATCAGATCATTACCCTCCTTTATGATTACTGAATCCTTCTGGTTGATCAAATCCCAGAGTGTAAAAGTTCCATGCACAACCTGAAGACTGACTCCAGGTTCCCATCCCTCTATCTGATCCGACCATTTATCCGAGTCAAACAGATCTGCATCTCCACAGGATGTACCAAACAACAGCGATGTAATTAACACTGCCACAAGAGTTTTTACATTTTTTCTTACCATAACTATTTCGTTAACACATATATGCAAAATTGTGTTAAATTTTTGAAACTACCAATTTTGAGAAAGAAAAAAATGATGTCATTTATATTAAAAAAGAACATACATTTTTAACGCATCACTCTGTATTTTATGACACTTCCATTATCCGAACCAGCGAAGAGATAAAATCCTTCGCTACCGAAGAAAACAATGGAAAACGGAGAATCTCCGGCAATCGGGAATCCTTTGGATAACTCCCCATCAGCCGGCAAAAGCAAGAGCTGGTTTTGCCGGGCATCATTTAACCCAATACGTATATCGGAAGCTGAAAAGCGATAAACATAGGGGAATCCCAGACCCTCACCCTTCAGTTGCCTATCTGAAATGAGCTTACCGTCCAGTTGACAGATCTTCACATGATTGCCATCCGTAAACACACATTCATCTATCCCATCTCCATTCACATCGGCCACATTAAGCCGGTAATTATCTGACAGACCTGAAACAGAAGATGTCTGCACCTGACCGGTAAAATCCACAATATGTATTTTTCCGCCACGTCCCGCAAACAACAATACAGGCTTTCCCCCTTTTTTAGTCAGGTAAACGTCCGTCTGTTCTTTCAGATCAAAAACCGCCGACACACGTACCCTCTCTTTTCCTTTCCGGTCGAGAATATAAAAACGGTATTGATCAGCAAATACCAGATAATCCTTATTTCCCACCCGGAAGTGCTGTACTTTGGTCACAATGGATTTATCAGCTTTCTGAGGATTCCATCCCTTTACAAACTTCCCGTCCAAGCCATACAAATAAACTTCCCGGTCAAGACAAGGCGCAAAAATCCGGTAATCCCGATTGTTATCATAATCATACACTGTGATTCCCTGTTCACAGGCAGCCCGCAAAGTCACCGGAAAATTCCCTGCAGCCTCTCCATTTCTGTCGATCAGGTATATTTTCGAAGGAGTAGAAAACAAGTACTGAAGTTTCCCATTCTTAAACAGATCAACCTGATATACCTCACTGTTAATTTTTTCATTCAGTGCTGATTTCCAAAGAATACGCCCCCCGTCATTGATCAGATAGATATTATTGTTATCATCCTGCACAAAAAGTTCCCGTTCTCCGTTGACATGATTATTCACAGGTACAGGCTTCATACTCACCCGGGCATCCAACTTGGTTTGCCACAACACATGAGGCCGGACTTCTTCCTGCAATTTTACAGAACTCAGGAAAAGTGTATTATAAAGCATATTATTTTCATTCGACCATTGCAGGGCGAGACCCGGAAAAGCTGTTAAAGGTGTCGTCTTTGCGGAAATAAATTTCTGCCATTCACCACGGCTCAGCTTCCTAAACAAAGGCAACACATCAGCAGTACGGGCAAAATACGACAGATTATATTTCCGGGATAATTTGGTCCGCAAATTCTTGTACCACTCCGCATCCCGGACAAAATTACCATGTACATAATCCTTCACAAAAGCTTTGACGGCATTTTCAGAAGAAGCAAAAATAAGATAATTATCTTCCACCAGTACATAACGGTTTTTCAAGCCTTCAAACAAATCTCCCCAATAAATTGCTGAAAAATCTTCTGCCGGAAAACGGTAATACACAAACGTTTTTTCCCGGTCAATTCCATACTCTTTTTGATAAGCACTCAGTTCTTTATTGTCAAACCGCGCATAATTCTTGAGCATCTTATCCAACAGTAGCTTACACAAACTTCCCGATTTCAGGCAGACAACAGTCAATCCCTCCTTCTCACATGTAGCCTCATTGTACGGGAAATTGACAACGGCAAATTCACCCTGCAACAGATCGGACAACTCCTGTTCCGTCGTCTTTCCGAACATCTGAGCGAATTGCCGCTTCCTGTTAAAAACAAATTCTCTCCTTCCGGTATTATAACGGTAAGCCTCCAAAGCTGTAAAATAGGCTGCTGTATTACTTAAGTTCAGCATCCCCAAAGAAACCAGACGAGCCGGTAATATCCCATCTACAGTTGTTTCGCATGGTTGCTGTTTTTCCAGTACCTGGATAAAAGATTTATCAAGACCTCCGTAATGCAAAAAACCATTCAGACAAACTCCCTGATCACTGAACTCCCCATCCAAGGCTCCCCATTTAAAGAAACGGGTAACATCGACATGTGGAAATATCTCCTTTACTTGCAAATATAAGGGTAAAACGTCTGTAAACAAAGTGGTATTCAGAAAAACATTCATTCCGGCCCCAGCTGAAAAATATTTGTTCAGATTCTGATACCGGGGTTTTACTTCTTTCTCCTCCGTCTCCAAATCAAACTGTTTCAAACCATCCTCAATATACAAATCAGAATCAGAAACCAGTATAATCCCTCCGCATATAGCAAAATACACCACCTCTTTCCCCTGTTTCAGGGTATAAATCCGGTGCCGGTCGTACTTTCGGGCTTTTCCTTCTCCCCCGGCAAAAACCTGATTCAAAAAATCGGTAATCTCTCCCCTCGACAATACATCCTTATTATCCATTACATACAGGAAAGCAATATCACTTTTCCCCTCCACACGCATAGCCCATACGTAAGGATAAGCAGCAACATTTCCCCGTACCCTCAGAGTGTCTGTCACCTTACACAACAAGCGTTTTCTGAATTCTTGCAAATCGCCTGCAAAAGCTTTCTCTACCTCCGGAGCCAAACGGGCCTCCGCATTCACACTCACCACCAAAGCCGAATTGTAGGGAATAAAAGCATCTTTACTACCAACACGCATCTTCCCCTCCTCATTGATATACCAGATTGCAAACGCAATAACACCAACAAGAATAAAAGCAAGCAATGACAACAATATTCCCTTCCTCATACTAAATATCCAAAAATCCGACAGGCTATTTGAAAGCAAAATTAATAAAAAATGCCGGCTATGCCGGCATGATCTCTATAAAAAGTTTTCAGGCTTATTGGAAATAATAATAAACCACAACCGGATTATCTTCCTTTTTAATGTTTTCCAACAAGGTTTCTAACTCTCCCCGGAGCTGAACACCTCTTTTTGCATAGTCTTCTTTCATTTGTATCAACTCTTCGGCCGATAACATAGAAACCAGAGCCTCTCCTGATTGCCCCATAAAATCCAAAGGTGTAATCACAGTGGGATGATGCTGGAATTTTCGTTTATTGAAAAAGCCTTTCCCAGTCGTTTTATCATAAATAATCCGGTCTCCTCCGTCATATACAATCCACAAATACTTCTGTGTTTCAAACACATCTGCCTTTTGAACAAATCCCTTCTCCTGCATTTCTTTTTTCAAATTCAGATAATCTGCATCGACAGGAACTCTATATCCAACCGGTAATGATCTCTTTACCGTCGTTACATAACGTGGATATACCTCCTTTCCATTGTACTCATAAATGGTATCAC
>CAJMQA010000201.1 GCA_905215395.1 uncultured bacterium
CTGGTGAAGCTCGGGAAAGATTATTACCGTCATTTGTGTGATTTGTTTGTGGAAACTTACCGCATGTGGCATATGTCTCCGGAAGAAATAAGGAGGCGCTGTGTGTTTACAAATCCGGAGGTGATCCTGCGGTATTTTGAACAGGGGAAAAGTGTGATAGGAGTGTTAGGACATTACGGGAACTGGGAGTGGATGTCTTCTTTCAGCTTATGGATGCCCGAAAATATTGATTTTTATACACTTTATAAACCTTTACATAGTCCGGTGGCGGACCGTATGATGGTTCATTTACGTTCCCGGTTTGGGGCATGTCCCGTTCCTAAGAATGATATCCTGCGGAAAATCGTGGAAAACAGGAGGGATGGACGCCTGTTCCTGGCTGGTTTTATCGGAGATCAAACCCCTAACTGGAGTAATCTGAATTTCTGGATGGAGTTTTTACATCAGGATACTCCGGTATTGATCGGGACGGAAAAGATTGCCCGTAAATTCGGTTTACCTGTTATCTCTCTGCGTATGCGTAAAGTAAGACGGGGATATTATGAGGTGGACTTCGTGAATGTATGTGCGGAGCCAGACAAACTGGAACCGGGGGAATTAACGGTACAGCACACCCGTTTGCTGGAACAGTATATCCGGGAAGTACCGGAACTATGGTTGTGGTCGCACAGGCGATGGAAACATCAGCGTCCGCAGGGCTTTACGAATCAGGAAACTGAATGAATACGTTGAGAATGGAAAAAGTTGCTGTCATTATATTAAACTGGAACGGAGGTAAATTATTGAGACAATTTTTACCTTCTGTAGTCAAAAATACCAATCCGGCATTGGGGAAGGTGATTGTGGCGGACAATGCTTCCACCGACGATTCTGTACAGCTCATGCAGCAAGAGTTTCCGGAAGTGGAAGTGCTTCGTTTGGATACAAATTACGGTTTTGCAGGAGGGTATAACCGGGCGATACAATCGGTTCAGGCGGATATGGTTGTTTTATTGAATAGTGATGTGGAAGTGGCACCGGGCTGGTTGGAACCTTTGGTGGATTTGCTGGATGCAGAGCCTGGATTAGCGGCAGTACAGCCTAAAATATTGGCCTATAGGGATAAAAAACGTTTTGAATATGCCGGGGCATCCGGAGGATATATTGATCGTCTGGGATTTCCGTTTTGCCGGGGACGGATGCTGAATGTGACGGAAGAGGACCGGGGACAATATAACGATGTGAAAGAGGTGTTTTGGTGTAGTGGGGCGGCGCTTTGTATCCGGAGAGATATTTATTTGCGGGCCGGGGGATTGGATGAGCGTTTTTTTGCCCATATGGAGGAAATTGATTTGTGTTGGAGGATCCGGAATATGGGGAGGAAACTGAAGGTTCAGCCTTTATCTGTTGTGTATCATTTGGGGGGAGGATCTTTGCCGATGAATCATCCCCGGAAATTATTTTTGAACTATCGGAATAATTTATTGATGCTTTATAAGAATCTGAGTCCGGAAGAATGGAAAGACTTGGCTCCGAGGCGTCGTTTCCTGGATTTTGCTGCTATGGGGATGTTTTTGTTGAAAGGTGAATGGAAGAATGTCAAAGCAGTCATTCACGCTTACCGGGAATTTGAAAAAATGAAAAAATTTTACTCCGGATCAGAGAACAGGCGGAAAGATCCTTGTATTTTTCCGGGTAGTCTTATTTTTTCATACTATTTTAAAGGGGTCCGGACATTTTCACAATTGTGGAAATAAACCTTTGAACTGCAGATTTGTCTATATTGTAAAAGCTGCAAATGAATAATGAGTATGGATGTGATTGAAGATGAAGATATCCTCAGGTTGCTTCAGCAAAAGCAGCAGGAGCAAGCGGCTTTCCGTTTGTTGGTAGACAGATATAAAGAACGCTTGTACTGGCATATCCGGAAAATTGTGATCAGCCATGAAGATACGGATGATATTTTGCAGAATGTATTTTTGAAAGTGTGGCAGGGATTACAGGAGTTTCGCTATGAATCGAAGTTATACACCTGGATGTACCGGATAGCAACGAATGAGGCATTGAATTTTCTGAATGAAAAAAGCCGGAAAGTGTACGGGAATAGTGATGAGATTTCAAGCTATCTGGAGAATACTTTGGAAAGCGATACTTATTTCAGTGGAGATGATATTCAGAAAGAATTGCAAAAAGCGGTTCTGACGTTGTCGGAACGTCAGCGTTTGATTTTTAATATGAAATATTTTGATGATATGCCTTATGATGATATGGCTGAAATCTTAAATGTGGCTGTGGGCACTCTGAAAGCAACCTATCATAATGCAGTGAAAAAAATCGAAGAAAATTTGAAAATAGTGGATACTCTAAATTGACCGGTAATGGAAAATTTTGATGATAAATACAAAAAGAAAAATCCATTTACAGTACCTGAAGGTTATTTTGATGGATTGACGGACCGGGTAGTGAAGCGTCTGGAAGACCAGAAGCGGTCTGAAAAGACTAAACTCTTCCGTATTGTCAGGCCTTACCTGGGTTTAGTTGGTGTTTTTGTACTGGCTTTGTTGGTGATTCAGGCTATTTTTCCTTTGATAACAGACAGAAACCGGCAACTGGTGAAAGAGAACAGTGAGATGGCGCAGATGCCCGCAGAAACTCCGGAAGAAGATATTTTCGATAGCCAGTTTAATCCGACCAGCGAGGAAATCATTGAATATCTGGCCTCCGAGATGAACAATTATGAATTGATGTATGCAGAGATTTACTGAGTTTTAGGGGACTAAACTTAAAGTTGCGAATAAAAAAGAAAATATGAGAACTCTATTTATTGCTCTTTTGCTTATTATAATGGGAGGGGCTCTTTCCGCACAGGAAAAGTTGACCGATGAGAAACGGAAAGAATTTGATGCCCAAAAAGTTGCTTTTTTTACCCGGGAACTGGATTTATCACCTTCCGAAGCTGCTGTTTTCTGGCCCTTGTACAATGAAATGCAGAAAAAAAGTTGGGACGTAGAGGGGGAAATGCGTAAAGGTTACCGGGAGCTCCGGGATGCTAAAAATTTGAAAGAATCGGATTATAAAGAGGCTATCGGAAAAATGCTGGCCAGTGAAATGCGCTTGCAAAAACTGAAAGAAGAGTATTATCAGAGAATGCTGCTTGTATTACCTGCATCGAAAATATGGAAACTGGGGGAGGCTGAAAGAAAATTTCATCGTCAACTATTTGATAAACTGAGGCGTGAATCTTGTCCTCAGAAATAAACGTAAAAAATTGCAGCAAAAGTTTGCAGGTTTATCAAAAAGCGCTACTTTTGTGGACGCAATTCAGCACAGAACATCAAGGAGAGATGGGTGAGTGGCTGAAACCAACAGTTTGCTAAACTGTCGTACGGGTAACTGTACCGGGGGTTCGAATCCCCCTCTCTCCGCAATAAATACTGATTGTCAGTGATTACAAAAATTATACCCAATTTTACACCAGAATTTGTAGAATTGGGTGTTTTGTTTTTATACCGTTTTCGGCATCTCTCCGCCTTAAAACAGGAATGTAAATACCCGTTTTTTTATTTAAAAAATATATAAAAAACTCCTGAATCAGATTTCAGGAGTTTTTCTTTGCTTTTGTGAACTCGGCGGGGATTGAACCCCTTTTTTACTGTTCAGATTATCAATGCGTTTTAAAAGTATCTTTTGCAAACTCCACCGATTTCGCAGCAAACCGTTTTCTGTGTTTTGCTGTTGTTTTACGACTTATTTTCTGCAAAGATAATCTTTTTTAATAGCGAAATAGTATTATTTGCAAGATAAATAAATTATGTCGCGAATTTATTGTATAGTACATGTCATTGTTGTATTTGCTTATTTTTTAGGAATGAGTTTTACTCCTCGAGTGTCAAATCCTTTTTCATTTTTATAAAAATACAACTCCAACATTCCTTTATCAATCATTAAATTTGTTAGTGAATATACTAACCTTCTATCATAACTTTTTCTTACAAGAGATTCAACAACACCTTTAAGTGATACATCATCACCAAATTTATTAAAATAACTAATCTCTTCTGTTATAATTCCCTCATCGGGTACTTTGAAAAAAGAATTATACTCATCAGGTTCTTTTAAATCAATTTTTCCTATAATTTTGGGACGAGGTTTATCAAGGACATTTATATTAGCTATATCTGTTTCATTATCATCTAATTTGTTTGTATTTTGCCCTAAATCAGTGATAATTGACGCTGAAGCATCAAAGAATGCTTGTTTGTCTTCCATCGTAAATGCAAAATTATTGATAAGCTTTTCTGCATCTTTAATAACTTTTATTATGTACTCTGTATTTTCGTGTGCAATTTTTTTATCATTTGCTGTCATTAAATTATTGTGAGCTACTCTGTTTCGAACAGCAAATAATTCTTTCCATTTCTTATCAAATTGCTTATCTTGAAATGATTCTTTAAAATATTTTGTATAATTCCCCTGTAACTCACTTTTAAGTTTATCAAGTTCTTGAATCGAACTTGTATTCATGATTTTATCGACAATCTTATCCGGGCTATTAAACCCTGTTGTTTGTTTATAGATTAACTCTCCTAAATCATCAAAATCACAAAATGTAACATCACAATCAATATATTCTGAAAATTGCGGTTCGTTACCACTACGTCTAAGTTTAACCTTTTCTTGGACCGTCTTTGGTGCTGTTAATTCCCACCAATTTAAACCAATTTTTTGGATGAAAAATTTAACCAAAAAACTCCTCAAACAATTTTCTACTTTATTAAGTAAAGGATATAATTCTAGAGCTAAAGATGTCGAAATATCATCTTTCAAGATCCGAGTGTGCTGGAATCCCAATTTCCTTAAATGAATTAATAGGTTTTTACGAAATTTCTCTAAAGCATCAAATGAAGAGCCTTTTACAATAATGAAAAAAACAGAACTATATTCTATTTCTGTCAGAGACCCAGTTAAATCAGCTGATTTAACTTTCAAATTTATTTTAGATTTATCATCAATTATTTGATCGTGTTGTATATTAGAATCTTCCCATAGTTTACCACTATATGAAAGTGCCTGTAATAATTGTTTTTCTGTAGTTATTTCAGATTTACCAGTTTCATCTATAACTAATAATTCGTATTCGAAATTTTGCATAAGGTATCCTTTTGTGTGCAAAGGTATTTATTCTTTTCAAAAAATAAATAAATGAAATCAATAATTTGGGGTACAAGAAATAAGGATTGGTGTATCAAAATAATTATGGATATTTTTAAAATCGTTGCTTGTCGAACGACTAATATTAAGGGTATGATGACTTTCTAATAAGCATAAATCTTGTAAATAAGTTTGTTGTTAATATATTGTAATATAATGGCTTACAATTTTAGTTCATTCGTTTTTATTTTTTCTTCTTGTTGTATTTGCCTTTGCTTAACCCCGACCTTTTGCAAAAACTCTGTGTGCTTATTTCTGAACCACTCGGTGTCATTCACTCCATCAATCATTAACCGGAGCTTTTCGCGTTCTTCGGGGTGGGGTTCGACTTTTGCAGTTGAATGTTCGGCAGAAAAGTGCCTTTGAAATTCGGGGGAATAGATAGAACCGGAGAACGTGACGGCTTTGCGGTGTACCAGTTCCTTTATGATGTCTTTGCCGAAACCGATGATGCGGCACAATCCCTCAATTCTTAACCATTCTTTTATTATAGGGAATAAGAAGAATATTTTATCCAATGTACTTTTCAACTTCTCTCTTTCTTCCTTGTGTTCTTTCTCTATTTTTTGTATATGGTTATTTAATCGGCTGATTTCTTGTTTCAGATTGTGGTTTTCATCCGTAAGGGCTTTTATTTCTTCTTCCTTTTGCCTGACTTCCTTGGTGTCGAATAAAGAGCCAACGCGTTTTACCGCCTTTGTCGTGACATTGACCACTTCATTTTTTAATTCTTTAGTCCTTATTTCACTTTTTATTTGTGAAAGTTCCTTTTCAGCTTGTTCCCTTTCTGATGAAAGATTTTTAATATCCTCCAGGATACTTTCGGATTGGTTCAGTAAATCTCGGTAATATTGCGAATTGGTCATGTGTTTGGCTTCTGACCCGTCAATACCCCTTTTCAATCCGTATTCCTGCATACACTGGGCATAACTGTCCTGATAAGCTTTTAGATTTACGCGTGTCATCACATCATCGGCACATAGACGGTTGGCAGAGGAGTCTTTCTTCCTGTATTTTCGTTTCCCTTCATCCTGTTTGCTTTTGGCTTTTCTTCTTTCACCCGTAACGATAGGTATCAAGGTGGCGTGTATATGGGGTGTTGTTTCGTCCATGTGAAGGACAGCGGAAACAACATTCTCTTTTCCGAATGTATCGTGTAGCCATTGCAGATTATCATTGCACCATTCGTCCAGCCTTCCCTGCGTTTGAATGTTTTTAATATCTTCTGGGCTGTCCGTCAGTAATG
>CAJMQA010000202.1 GCA_905215395.1 uncultured bacterium
TATTCAAAAAAGGAACATTTCTCTCCGGAGGGCAACAACAACGTCTTTGTATTGCACGTGCTCTGGCACTGAAACCCGAAGTATTGCTGATGGATGAGCCAACCTCGGCACTTGACCCCATCGCAACCAACCGCATTGAAGAATTGTTACTGCGTTTAAAACAGGAATTTACTATTGTCATCGTTACCCACAATATGTCGCAAGCCGCCAGGGTTTCTGATTATTCGATGTTCATGTATCTGGGAGAACTGATCGAATACGACCAGACACAGCTCATGTTCACTAATCCCCGGGACAAGAGAACTGAAGAATACCTGACGGGACAATTCGGATAACAAACGAAACGCTGGAAATAAGTTAAAAATATAAATGAAATATGACCACTTTAAAAGAAAAAGTATTCAGCCGGATCAATGATGATTTCCAAGTCTTGGCAAAAATTGTCATCCAACAACTAAAACTAACCAAACAAATGCTCGGGGACAACCAGAATTGTGAATTGCACACTGAGATCAATAGAAATGAAAGGATCATCGACAGCCTGGAAGTAAAAATCAGGGATGAAGTTATAAATACTATCGTACTATACAGTCCCAAAGCCACAAACCTGCGCATGATCATCTCCTACTATGATATGACAGCTTACCTGGAAAGAATAGGAGATCTGATACTAAACATCTCCGATTTCCTGAAAAGGATTGCTGTACACGAAGCCTTATTCGGGGAATACAAAAATGAACTGGCAAAGATGCTTAGTCTGACTGAAAATATGACACAAAATGCTATATTTGCTTTTACTTGCGAGGATATACAACTGGCAAAAGCAACGATAGAACTGGACGATCAGGTGGATAGCCTTCATCACGAAATCGGGAACCGTTTACCGGTAAAATGTACGGACAAAAAACTATCCCGGCAAGAAATGACTGATGCCCTCTGTATCAATAGTATGACATATAATATCGAACGAATAGGTGACAACGCCACCAATATTGCTGAAGCTGCCATTTACCTGATCGAAGGAAAAAATATTAAGCATCAGGAAAAAAAACAGGATAATATATTGCGGACCGGAAGCGAAGGATGAGTTTACAAACAGAATACAAACACAAAAATGCGGCAAAGCCGCCGGAAACTATGGACAGAAATAAAATATTAGTTGTAGACGACGAAGAAGATCTGTGTGAAATCCTCCAATTCAATCTCGAAAGTGAAGGTTTTGCCGTCGATATCGCCAATTCAGCAGAAGAAGCTTTGAAAATTTTAAACGACAAACACGAACTCATATTACTGGACATCATGATGGATGGAATGTCCGGATTTAAAATGGCCGAAAAAGTACGTAAAGACTTGCGTCTCAATACTCCGATTATTTTCCTCACTGCAAAAGATACGGAAAACGATATGCTGACAGGCTTCAGCCTGGGGGGAGATGATTACATCTCCAAGCCTTTTTCCATAAAAGAGGTGACAGCCCGGGTAAAAGCAGTCCTGAAAAGGAGCAGCAACATTGATATGCCGGAAAAAAAGAAAATTATAGAAATCGGAGAACTAACCATCGACCTGAACGGTAAAATCGTTAATCTCAATGACAAAGTCATTCTTCTAACCAAAAAAGAATTTGAAATCCTAAGCATGATGGCTAAAGCCCCGAACCGTATTTTTTCGCGGGAAGATATCCTCGGAAGAGTATGGCAAGAAGACGGATATGTATTGGAAAGAACAGTAGATGTCCACATCACCCGTCTACGAAAAAAACTGGGAGAATTCGGAAAACATATTGCCAACCGCTCTGGCTATGGCTATTGTCTGGAAGCCTGACCTTAGTTCACACTAAACATTAAATCTATCATCCGGTATGTATTTCACCTATAAAAAGAAAATATTCCTGTATTTCCTGTTGGTATTTACCATATTTACCATCATCATTGTCGCTGTCCAACAAAACAGGGAAAAAATGTATAAAGCAGAGTACCTGAAAACAAACCTTGATGCTTATGCCGAAGTTATTTCCAACTATATCAATAAATATCATCTGTTTGGAAAACACCATATAGATTCCGTTGAAAACATCTTATTTCTGCTTCCCCGGGAATTGAGGGTGACTATCGTAAACCGTCAAGGACATGTTCTATTTGACAATGAATCCGATGAACTGGGAAAATTTGAGAACCACCTGTCCCGTCCCGAAATTTCCAAAGCACTGACCCATAATAGCGGAACCAACATCCGGACCTCGGAAACCATAGGCCAGAATTACTACTATTACGCCCGGTATTTTAACAATTACTTTGTACGTGTAGCCCTGCCTTATGATGACTATGTACAGAACACTTTGAAAGCAGATGACATATTCACTTATTTTATTTTACTTCTGTTCTTTACTGCCTTGATTTCCATATTGTACCTGGCCGATCGCTTCGGAAAAGCAGTCTCCGGTCTGAACGATTTTCTCACTTCAGCGGAAAACCATACACTGAGCAATAACAACATTAAATTCCCGGATACCGAATTAGGAGAAATCGGAAACAAGATCATGGCCAACTATAAAATGCTGGAAGAAAATAAAAACCAATTGAATCAGGAACGGGAAAAATTGTTACGCCATTTCCATCATTCTGATGAAGGGATCTGCATCTTTACAGCCGATCATAGGAAAATCTATGCCAACACCCATTTCATTCAATATCTGAATACCATCATGGATGAGCCAACTTTTGAAGTTGAATCCATCTTTCAGGCACCAGAATTCAGGGAATTGGAAAATTTCCTGAAAAAGAACACTCCGGTAAATCCACAGGCAAAATCTATTCCTATCTGGCAAAGCAAAATCACCAAAAATGGGAAACATTTTGCCATCCGCCTACTGATATTCTATGACAATAGCTATGAGATCACCCTGAATAATATCACTTCGGAAGAAAAAAACCGATTATTGAAACAGGAGATGACCAATAATATTGCACATGAACTGAAAACCCCGGTAAGCAGCATCCGAGGCTATATAGAAACCATTCTGGAGCAAGATAAACTGAGCCAGGACAAACAAAAATTCTTCCTGGAAAGAGCCTATACCCAAATTCTCCGGCTTTCTGATTTAATCCGCGACGTAGCTTTGATCACCAAAACAGAAGAAGCCTCGGAATTATTCGAAAAAGAGACAATCAACATCCGGAATACGATTAAAGAAGTTACCACCGACCTGGAAGTACCTTTGAAAAATAATAATATCACTGTACAGAATCACATAGACACAGAAGTTGAAATAGAAGGCAACCATACTCTGCTCTACTCCATTTTCCGGAACCTAATTGATAATACACTCAATTATGCCGGGGAAAATGTCACCATCGGTATCGACAAATACACAGAGGACAATGAGTATTATTATTTCTCTTATTACGATACCGGACGGGGCATAGAGGAGGCCCACCTGGAGCGTATTTTCGATCGCTTCTACCGGATCAATCCGGGACGGAGCAGAAAAACCGGAGGCTCAGGCTTAGGATTATCCATTGTTAAAAATGCAATTCTTTTCCACAGAGGTCAGATCACGGCCAAAAACCGAAAAGACGGAGGCCTGGAATTTATTTTCTCACTCCGCAAAAAACTATATTGAACTACCAAAACGAGGCTCTGCAACCGGGTCTCGTTTTTTATAACATATACCTTTCCCGATATCTCCGGTCAGGAAATACACAATATTCGTCCATGTAACGCAACCCTTTTTATTTTTCTCCATCTATATCACGAAAACAACAAGTAATAAATATGGGAAAACTATTTTTTTTATGGATATTGATTTTTTCACTTCTATCGTGCAGTAAAGAAAGCGAAATTTATTATGAAGGGTATGGCCTGATTAATAAACCGGGTAGCGGACAATATACCATCACTTTAGACGATGGTAATCTGTTATATCCCAGGGTATCCTGTATCAATCCTGCCAAACTGAGAGACAGCATGCGAATGTTCATCCGCTTTAATATTCAGTCAGAAACAGACTCCTGCACTTATATTCGTATAGCCTATGCAGACACCATACAGACCAAATCTATTCTCCCTTACAATGAATCCAATTCGGAGTTAGCCGGAAAAGATCCCGTCAAAATCACCAAAGCCTGGTTTGCCCATGGTTTTCTAAACTTCGAATTCATGTTTGCAGGGCAATATCCTGCCAATTCCGGCCTTCCACACAGTGTCAATCTTCTCCAGTTTCCTTCCGAAAATAATAAACTAGTATTTGAATTCCGGCACAATGATTTCAACAATCGCAGAGAGCAATTGTATATGGAAGTTGTTTCATTTCCTGTTCAGGAAATTCTTACAAATATGAAGAGACCCATTACCATAATTGTAAAATACAGTGACTCAGCCAATACAGAACGCTATCTGGAAATTACCTACAAATAATCAATTCCGACATATAAAAAAAGCATCATATTGTTTGCATTTTCCAGAGGAAACACTACCTTTGCAATCGCAAAACAAAACAATAGTTCTTTAACACGGGCAGTTACCAGAGTGGCCAAATGGGGTTGACTGTAACTCAACTGGCGTAGCCTTCGGTGGTTCGAATCCATCACTGCCCACAAATTTTTAATCGCGGAAATAGCTCAGTCGATAGAGCACTAGCCTTCCAAGCTGGGGGTCGCGGGTTTGAGTCCCGTTTTCCGCTCCCTGAAAATCAAGCAGTTACATAAATTTGTAGCTGCTTTTTTCTTTCCATACAATAAGCCATCTGATAACCATAATCTGCGATAGTGTCCCCAAAAGTGTGTAAATCCCGATTTGATTATTTTTGTAATGCAAATATCAAAAATGAATCACAATGGAATTTACACAGGAGCAAATTTCGGAAATAATCTCCGGAATCACAAACGGCGAATCAGGTTTACAAGGTTTAGTAAAACAAGGTCTTGAGAGCTTAATGGTTTCAGAACGTAGTCTTCACAATACAGAACATGAAGACGTAAGCAACGGTTATCGTGAGCGTCGGGTCTGTCATGGTGGGAAAGTTTTTGAATTACGTGTTCCTCGCAGTCGTAACAGCAACTTCTACCCAATACTCTTAGGGGTATTGAAAGATCAGGAAGCAGAAGCCCAGAAACTCGTCAGCAGCCTTTACTGTTCCGGTCTGACCACTGAGCAGGTAGGAAAAATCTATGAACAGTTCTATGGAAAACATTACAGCAAAAGCCAGGTCAGCCGTCTTTTAAACACAGCCCGCGAAGATGTAAACGCGTAGCTCAGACGCAAACTTAATAACCGTTATCCGATCCTTTACATCGATGCCACTTATGTCCTCACCCGACGCGACGAGTGTGTCAGTAATGAAGCCTACTACACTGTTTTAGGGGTAAAGGAAGACCGTACACGGGAAGTACTGACCGTGGTGAACTTCCCCACAGAAAGCGCCACGAACTGGAAGGACGTATTTGAAGACCTCAAAGAAAGAGGGGTAACTGTCGTTGATCTGCTGGTATGCGATGGTTTAAGCGGGATTGAAAATACCCTGGCAGATACCTTTCCAAAAGCGGATCTGCAGCTGTGTACTGTTCATCTGAAAAGGAATATTGCAGGTAAAGTCAAGCCCAGGGATAAGAAACAGGTCATGGAGGAGCTTAAACAGATCTGCTCGCCCGACCAGTGAGACATCACCCCGCAAAAGGCATTTGAAAACTTTAAAGAGTTTATCCTCAGATGGCAGAAAAGTTATCCACCACTCAAGAGATATCTACATGAAAGGTACAGGTTTTATTTTACATTTTTCAAATATGAAAGGGAAATCAGGGGTATGATTTATACCACGAACTGGATTGAAAGGTTGAACAGAGATTATAAAAGGGTGATTAATATGAGAGGAGCTATGCCTAATCCACAAGCGGTGATACTACTGATGGGGACGGTGGCACAAAATGCAGATATTTATAAATACCCCATTTATAATTTTTTAGAATCGAGATTATTTTATTGAAAACAAAAATAACTTTGCAAAAATGAATAAAGAAGAGATTTACACACTTTTGGGAACACTATCTTGGTAACACTATCGAAATTATCCAAAACTACCTAACTTTTTGCAAATAAAACTGAAAACTTCATAGAAACACAGTATACTTATTATAAATCGAATATAGTATGATTGTACTAAAAAAATAGATCATCCTAATATATTGAAATTTGTCAAAAAACATTTTGTTTTTATCAAAATTTTAATAAATTTGTGATAATTATAAATTATTTATATTTATATGCAATCAACATTAATTAATTATATATATTACATATATATTATTTAAATTATCATAATCCATATACAACAAAAAAAATTGATATGATTATAAAATACGAAAAATTATTTTTACAACAAGAAAAGAG
>CAJMQA010000203.1 GCA_905215395.1 uncultured bacterium
GTAGTAGTTCTGCAACAGCGCTCCGGGCGAATATGGCTCCTGTCCTCATGACTTCAATATCCGACTGGGCGAAAAGGCGGCCCTTCTCCTCAACGACAAACAGATAACCTGATTTAAAGAGTTTGTAATTACATATCAAATCTGTAATTGTTTTCAGCGGAAAATCTATTTTAAGGATACCGTAAGGAATATGGTGATTGTCAAATATTGGTTGACAATAGGCAATGGTTTGGTTATCATTGACATTGGAATAAATCCAATAACCTTGCTGAGAGCTCATCCGGATGATTTTGCTTGAATCCGGACGATAAAAATCGCAATATTCAGCAGGAGGAGCAAAACAGATATTTCCGTTTTCTGCCCGGTAAGCAGTGATGTGGGGATTGCTGTATACCCGGGGATGTCTGAGATCATAATGGAATGAACACCCGATCAGAGTCGGATAACTTTTCAAAATCCGGGCAGGAAGTTCTTCAATGAGTTGATAGTCCAGTTCCCCATGTATATCCGTTATCGTATTCGGGATTCCCTCTATTCTGGTAATTTCCCGTTCGAATATGAGCAGAACATTCCTGGCAATGACTCTGGCCTGATTATAAGCATTGCTGCCAATGAATTGATGAAGGGAATTCGTTAATGCCAGTGAGATAAACAAAAATACAATGCACAAAACAATCACCAGATAAATGCTCAATTGTTTTGCAAAGCTGATATTTGGATTTATTTTCATAGGTATGGATAAGAGACCGGTAGTAATTAACTGTCATTTATTCAAATTATTCCTTTGGATTCAGGATCAGTTCTGTAATGACCGGTCTTAAACCCACCCGACCCGGGAAACCAAGATAACCTTGTCCCCGGCTGACATACAGATATTGCTGGCCATTCTGGTACAACCCGTCATATTCCGGGTAAAGATAACTGGCCGGACTCCATTCTTTGTGTCCGATTTTTATTCCCATTTGCATTGCATGTGTATGTCCGGATAGGGTGAGGGCAATATTAGGATAGTTTAATATTTCTGCTTTCCAATGTGAGGGATCGTGTGATAATAATATTGTAGTCCGGCCTGTCAGCGAGTCAATGGCTTCGGCCAGTTTCCCATAACGCGGAAAGGGTGGTTTACCCCAGTTCTCAACGCCTGTCAGCCAAAGAGTGTCCCGACCGGAGGTCAGAGGAATGCGGTCGTTATTGAGCATGTGAAATCCCATTGCTTTCATATTCCTGAAAAACTGCTGCATATTCTCCTGTTTTTGGCGGATATCGGGCCAATGGGTATAATCTCCGTAGTCGTGGTTACCAGTAACGGCATATTTTCCGTCAACGGCTTTCAGATCAGCCATTGACTGAATCCAGGGCGTCATTTCTGTAGCAAAATTATTGACCATGTCACCAGTGAAAACGATCAGGTCAGGATGTAAACGGTTGACCTCTTCGACCATCTTTTTAATGCCTTTATAATGTTTACCATAACTTCCCAAATGAATGTCCGAGAGCTGCACAATTTTATAGTTTTGAAAAGCTACGGGTAAATTTTCCAGATGAACATCGACAGTTTCTATTTTATAGTTGTATCTTCCCCAACTAGTGCTGTAAAGTAGAAGCAGGAAGATAAAAATTGCCAGTATCGTTGCACTTATCTTCAAATAACGGGAAAGGTGACGACAGTATTTCCGGAGAAGATTGCCGGTTCCGTTGAGAAGTATGTATATTAGTTTAGGAAGATAGAATAAGAATAAGAGTCCGATTAAGGTTCCAAACCAAAAATAGGCTTCCGGGCCTTTTATGCGGGTAACACTTAGCTGAAAGCCGGTCAATGCTGTTACAAAAATCAGCGAATGCAGGCAGTATAGCACGATTTCCCATTTTTTACGCAGATATTGTTTGAGTTGATACCAAAAGATTGAATCTGTTAATACAATAAATAGAAGTCCAATTATAAATATTAAATTGCTACTGCGCATTTCATTTAAAATTAGAATATGAAGATCATAATGCAAAGTATTGTTAATAAGTATCGAAATATCTATCCTGTCAGGAATGTTTAAAATCTCCCTGACAGGAAAAAAAGACATTAATATTTAGAACAATCCGCTAATATGACCGTTTTCGTCGATATCGATATTCTCTGCGGCTGGTTTATCAGGTAATCCCGGCATACGCATGATTTCACCCGTGATGGGAATAATAAAACCTGCACCTGCTGCTATTTCTATCTGGCGTACTGTAACTACAAAATCTTTGGGACGACCGAGCAGTTTTGGGTTGTCTGAAAGAGATTTCTGAGTTTTAGCCATACATACCGGAAGTTTGTCAAGTCCGAGTGCCATGATTTTCTTCAGGTCGCTTTTAGCCTGGGCAGTATAATCGATAGCGGCAGCTCCGTAAATCTCTTTGGCTATGGTTTCAATTTTTTGCTCTACCGGCCAGGTCCAATCGTAAAGAGGATGAAGCTTACAAAGGCATTGTTCTGCGATTTTGGCTGTCAGGAGAGCCAGTTTTTCAGCTCCTTCACCTCCTTTAGCCCAGACGTCAGCTACTTCCATAGGCACTCCCAGTTCTTTACATTTATCGGCTATAACCTGAATTTCGGCATCTGTGTCGGTTACGAACTTGTTGAGGGCAACGATCGGACAGATATTGAACTTTTTCATGTTTTCCACATGTTTTTCCAGATTCCCGATGCCTTTTTTCAAAGCTTCTACATTTTCTTCTTTCAGATTCTCAGGTTTCACTCCGCCATGGTATTTCAGCGCTCTGACAGTAGCGACCAAGACAACAGCACTTGGATTCAGTCCTGCTTTCACACATTTGATATCAAAGAATTTTTCTGCCCCCAGGTCAAATCCAAATCCCGCTTCAGTTACCACGAAGTCCGAAAGGGAGAGGCCCATTTTAGTTGCCAGTACAGAGTTTGTCCCTTGTGCAATATTGGCGAAAGGACCTCCGTGAATGATTGCCGGGTTTCCCTCAATGGTCTGTACTAAATTGGGTTTAATTGCATCTTTGAGTAAGGCTGCCATAGCTCCGTTGGCTTGCAGATCCCTGGCGTACAATGGTTTTTTATCATAAGTATAACCTATAAATATATTTCCCAACCGTTCTTTCAAATCCATGAAACTTTCAGAGAGACAGAGAATAGCCATGATTTCAGAAGCTGCTGTAATATCAAAGCCTGTTTCTCTGGGAACCCCGGAAGAGGTACCTCCCAATCCTACGATGATATGGCGTAAAGAGCGATCATTCATATCCATGACTCTTTTCCAGGTTACTGTCCGCGGATCCAGATTCAGGGAAGAGGATTTACTTTGAATATTATTATCAATCAAAGCTGCCAGTAAATTGTGAGCTTTTTCTATCGCATTGAAATCACCTGTAAAATGGAGGTTTATATCTTCCATCGGCAACACTTGGGAATATCCGCCGCCTGTGGCTCCTCCTTTAATACCAAATACCGGGCCGAGTGAGGGCTCCCGAAGTACAACCACGGTCTTTTTCCCTATACGGTTAAGGCCTTCGGATAACCCGATTGATATGGTTGTTTTCCCTTCTCCGGCGGGAGTTGGGGAGATTGCGGATACTAAAATCAGATGTTTGCCTTCCATCTCAGCCGGATGAATCAGATTCAACGGGAGTTTAGCCTTATATTTTCCATATAATTCGATCACTTCCGGATCTATCCCTAATTTTGCTGCAACTTCTGTAATCGGTTTTAGTTTTACAGTATTTGCAATTTCAATGTCTGTCATTTTTTTATGGTTAGAGAGTTTGTATTATCGGATTATTTCAGAATAAATTCTGTGCTTCCTATGAGTTCGTTGTTACTGAATAATTCTGCTGTATATTTCCCTGGAACCAGACTACCGTCATTCGGCCAGTAAATAGCCATTTCCAAGCGTTCACCTTCATAGGTGATTTCGCGTTTTGCAGAATAAGTCAGGGAAACATTCTGGTATTTGAAAAATGATTTGTCACTGAAAGCAATCACCTTATCATCCGGTCGTTTCAGACGCAGATAAATAGTACGTTCTCCTCTCTGGGCAGTGATGTTTTTGGTAACTACGAATTCTGCTTTCAGGTTGTAACACTTCTTCCAATTTATCTCTTTATCTTTTTTATTTACAGGATAGACGATGAAATTTTCAGTTTTTAAAGCACTGGCACGCGCAATGACCTCTTTCATGTCTTTTTGCTGGGTTTCGAGTTTCTCGTTCCGTTCACGTACCCAGTTCATCTGTTGGCGTACTTCGTTGTTTTCTTTTGCTAATTTTATGTTTAATTGGTTTAAAGAATCAATTTGTACAATATAACTACGTAAAACATTTTTTAATGTTCCGATCTCTTTTTTGTAGCGATTGATTTCTGCATAGGAATTATCCCGGAATTCTTTCATTTTGTCCAATAGAGTCGCAATTTTTTCCTGTTCCTGTAACAGTTTATTGTTGAGGGTGTCATTTGTAGTTTTCAGATTATCGTAATTATGACTCAAATCGGTCAGTTCCTGTTCCAGAAGTTCCTTTTCCTCATGAATGGCTGCAATGTGTTTTCTATTTTCAGACTTTTCTACTAAAAAGAATACAAATAACAGAATAAGGACTACAGACAGACAACCGATAATGATCATCAATATTTTATCTTTTTTGTCTTTTATAAATGTTTTTTCTTCCATAATTAATAATTATCATTTTTATTCAGATGTTTTGTGATCTAACTTTTGCAAAGGTAGGAAAAATAAAAGGAAAAGGAGAAATGTTAAAACTAAAAGCATGCGTCTATTTATCCCGGAGATTTGTTTTTTACAGTTTTTTAACGTATCATTGTATAAGATAAAATTGCGCATATGAAAGAAGAATTCCTGCATTATCTCTGGGCTAACTCCCTGTTCAGAAGTAATGAGTTTGTCGCAGTTTCCGGTCATCGGATTAAGGTTTTAAAACCGGGGCACTACAATCGTGATGCGGGGCCTGATTTTTTTTATGCCCGGATTGAGATAGAGGGGACAGAATTTGCCGGAAATGTTGAAATTCATTTGCAGAACAGTGATTGGTACCGTCATAGGCATCAGGCTGATGCTGCCTATGATAATGTGATTCTGTCTGTTGTCCGTCAGGCAGACCGCAGGATTTTTACTTCTGCCGGACGGGAAATAGAAACCATTGTTTTGGATTATGCTGATTATTTGCATGCAGAGTATCTCTATATGTCGGGCAACCGCCAACAACCGGGGTGTCGAAGGCACATCCGGGATATCGATGAAAATTTTTTCTATCTCACTTTACAGTCTTTAGCCGTTGAACGTCTGCAACGCAAATGCAGTGATATCCGAATGATTTTGGAACAGACTTGTAATGACTGGGAAGAATGTTTTTATCGTTTGATCTGTAAATATTGGGCAGGAAATGTCAATGCCGAAGCTTTTTATCAGTTATCTCTCCGTTTACCTTACCGGATCCTATTGAGATATGCTGATAAACAAGAAGTTCTGGAAGCGTTATTGTTAGGTTGCTCAGGACTGTTGCCCTCTTTGGGGGAAAATGAGTACACTGTTAATTTAAAGCGGGAATATATTTATTACAGTAATAAGCATAATTTATTCCCGATGTCTCCGGAGCAATGGAAATTTATGCGTATTCGCCCCAGTGCTTTCCCGACTGTCAGACTAGCTTTACTGGCTGTTTTTCTGAAAGGTTTCGGACACTTATTATCGAAAGTTTTGGAAATAGCCACTTTGCGTGAGATGTCAGGGTTGTTGGAGGTGGCTGTATCCTCCGGTTGGAAGCCTGAGAGTAAGTCTGAAAGTATTAAAGCAGAAAAAAAACTGAGATTGGGGGAGGGGTGTAAACGGACAATAATTATCAATGCTGTGATTCCTTTTCTATTTTTGTATGGAAAAGAGAGAGGAGAAATAAAATATATGGAAAAAGCTCTGCAATGGCTTGAAAAATGCAAACCGGAAAACAATTTTCTGGTGAGAAACTGGCGGACTCTGGGCTTGGATTTTAATACAGCTTTACAGACGCAGGCTTTGATTCAATTGACCCGTGAGTATTGCGAACATCACCGTTGTCTGCAATGCAGAATCGGACGCGAGGTGTTGAAGCAATTAAAATGAACACATATCAATGGCTTCCTGTCTCAGAATTTCGGGTAAGTTGATTTCCCGTTTTTCCAGACTGACCAGCCAGTCTTCGATTTCTTCCCGGCGTAAAGTGTAAATAATATCCCGGAAGTTATCGATTTGCTCATCCGTATAGGAATCTGCGCCTATATGCCTGAAAAG
>CAJMQA010000204.1 GCA_905215395.1 uncultured bacterium
CAAGACTATGCTACTACTGCTTTTTCAATAGCCAACTTTCCTCTGTAATATCCACATTCAGGACATACTGTATGATACTGTACAGCAGCACCACAGTTAGAACATTTAGCAATAGCGGTTACCGTAATCGCATCATGCGTTCTTCTCTTATTTCTTCTCTGTTTTGAGGTTCGATGTTTCGGATGTGCCATTTCTTTGTTATTTATTAGTTATTAATTAATTTCCTCAATTCGTCCCATCTCGGGTCTATTGGTTTATTATCTTCATCTGTTACATATTCATCCAGTACTTTCTGCATCTCTTCATCACACTCTCCATCCGGATGCACCACCCGTATCGGATAATACAGCATATAAGTTTCGTATAAATACGAACTTAAATCCAGAAAATCATCCTCCGGAGACAACACGATAAAATCGTCATCATTCCCCTCTTCCCACTCATTTTGTTTTACAAATAAGTTCATTTCTCCTTCAATCGGAAATTCCACTTCTCCCAAACATCTGTCACAATGAGCCTTGACCCTTCCTTCTATCCGGATCCTCACCTCCATCAAAAGCGAACTTTTAATGATTTCAACTTCTGCATTTACCGTTCCTTCCGTTCCTTTTGTTGCCTCGAAATAATCGAAAAACGCAGAGTCCAGTAAGAATTGAAAAGAGTGTTTCCCCTCTCCTAACCCTCTGAATGCTATCTTATATTCTCTCAGTCGATCCACAATCCTTGACGTAAAACGGCGCAAAGATAACAGAAAAAATAGAAAGTGAAAAGTAAAAAGTGAAAATTATCTATACTTTCCGCTTTCCTCCATCATGCTGAGATAACTCATATAACGGCTCTCACTGATCTCATCCTTCTCAACAGCCGCGACCACTGCACATCCTGGTTCATGAGTATGGGTACAATTATAAAACCGGCATTCCGAAGATTTTGAAAAAATTTCCGGGAAAAAATGAGACAATTCTTCTTTTTTCATATCGATGACACCAAAACTACGCAATCCCGGTGTATCAATAATATACCCCCCCTCCTGTAAAGGAAACATCTCTGCAAAAGTCGTGGTGTGCTTCCCTGCATCATGGGCATCTGAAATGGCGGCGGTTTTTAAGGCCAGAGCGGGTTCTATCCGGTTGATCAAAGAAGATTTTCCCACTCCGGACAAACCGGATAATACAGTAATTTTATCCTTCAATAACACTTTGATCTCATCTATATTTTCTCCTGTTTTGGCCGAAACAGCATAACAAGGATATCCTGCTTTCTGATAAATAGCTGTCAATCCGCGAAGCATTGCCACATCTTCGCAATCATACAAATCAATCTTATTGAATACCAATACACCGGGTATATTATAAGCTTCTGCAGTCGCCAGAAAACGATCGATAAATACGGTTGAAGTGACAGGATGATTGACAGTTACGATCAATAAAGCTAAATCGACATTGGAAGCAATGATGTGCGATTCCCGCGACAAGTTGGTAGATTTCCGGATAATATAGTTCCGTCGCTTTCCAATACCGGTAATGATAAATCCATCAGCTCCTTCTTCCACATTTACCTCATCTCCCACTGCCAAAGGATTCGTCGTCCGGATTCCTTCCATCCGGAATTTCCCCCTGATCCGGCATTCCACAATCTCACCAGCATCCAGCCTAACGGTATACCAGCTTCCGGTCGATTTGATCACTAAACCTTTTTCCATGTAAATACTTTCTTATTTTCAGTACAAATCTAGAAATAAAAAAGTGATTCGCAGATAATTTTATACTTTTGCGGAAAAGTAATCACCATGAAATTAGTTTTTGCCACCAATAACGAACACAAACTGGAAGAAATCAGCCGCATGCTGGGGCATCAGCATGAGATCATTTCCCTGAAAGATATCGGTTGTCATGACGATATCCCTGAAGATCATGATACACTGGAAGAAAATGCCTTACAAAAGGCCCGATATATCAAGAAACATTTCGGTTTCGACTGTTTTGCCGACGACACCGGCCTGGAAATCGAAGCTCTGGATAATCGCCCCGGGGTGTACTCCGCCCGTTATGCCGGACCCGCTAAAAATTCTGAAGAAAACATGAAAAAGGTACTCCGGGACATGACAGGTATCGTCAACCGGAAAGCCCGTTTCCGGACAGTGATAGCACTGATCATGAATGGGAAAGAATATCTTTTCGAGGGATGCGTAAAGGGAACAATATTGACAGACAAACAAGGGGAAGCCGGATTCGGATACGATCCTATTTTCCAACCGGACGGCTATTCCCTGAGTTTTGCAGAAATGCCTATGGAAGAAAAAAATATCATTAGTCACAGAGGAAAAGCAACTCAAAAACTCACAGAGTTTTTGAGAGTGAAGAGTGAAAAATGGAAGTGATCCGGAGTATCATATTAAAAACAGTAAATTATACGGAAACACAAAAGATTATCCGTATATATAGCAAGGAGAAGGGATATCTCTCTCTGATATCCCCATCCCATGTTTTCAAACGGAAGAACCAACCAGTACATTTATTACAAACAACGGAAATCGAATATTTTGAAAACACCAAGGGTGATCTGCACAAACTTATTACAGCTTCCCCCGTAAGCAATTTACCCGATCTCTATTTCGACATTTTTAAAATGAACATTATCCTGCTATGGGGTGAAGTTCTGGAGCTCATATTACGGAATGAAGGAAAAAATGAAGAACTATTCGATTTCATTGTTCAATCCACTGAATATCTGAATTCCACCAAAGAGGATATCGGAAATTTTAATTTGTTTTTCCTTTACCGCTTATCTGGTCTGATTGGTTTCCGTATCAACACTTCCTCCTGGCAGAACGGTTATGTATTCGACATCAACGATGGGCTGTTTTGTCTTCCGGGAGGTAATTCCCCTTACGTTTCAGGTCCCAATACAGCCCGTATCGTTCACCGCCTCTGCACCTGTCAGCTATCTGAAATCAAGGAAATTTCTTTAAATCAACACTCCAGAAATATTTTACTGGATACCATCCTGCTCTTTTACAGCATACATCTCAATATTGATTTTAACATTAAAAGTATCCAGGTTATCCGGGAGGTCTTTTCTTAGATTATCCGGTATAACAGAATGAGATTCCGGTCGATATAAACTCCTGCTCCTCCTGTAATTTTTACTAAAAAGCTTAAAATAAATAAACTTTACAGACAAAATTTTGTCTTAATACGGGAATGTTGTTAAAAAAAGTATTGTATTTACACCTTTTTAGAAGTCTAATTTTAAATATTTTATAAAAAAGAAATATTACTATACAAGATTAACATCTTTTATTATTTTTATCACACCTAATTTTGTTGCAGCAAGACAAAAAACTAAGGTAGAAACATAAGCATATGAACATCAGTATCCAAAACCTTTCGAAGATTTATCCGGATGGCCATAAGGCTCTGAATAATCTGAATCTGAATATTGAGCCTGGTATGTTCGGTCTGTTAGGTCCGAACGGAGCCGGTAAAACATCATTGATGCGTATCATGACTCTGCTACAAAATCCTTCTGCCGGAACTATACTTTTCGACGATTACGATATATTACGTGACCGGAAAGCGATTCGTTCAGTATTGGGATATCTGCCTCAGGATTTCCGTTTTTTCGAAAAACTGAAAACCTGGGAATTCCTGGATTACGGAGCAGGACTGGCAGGCATCAAAGGCAGCCGGAAGCGTTCTGAAATTGTGGATGAGATGTTACGGAAGGTCGGACTGTACGAAGTGCGCGACCGTTGGGCCAACCGTTTATCAGGAGGTATGAAAAGACGCCTGGGAATTGCCCAGGCTATTATTGGTAACCCCAAAGTTATCATTGTCGATGAACCCACTACCGGACTGGATCCGGAAGAACGTATCCGTTTCCGGAATATCCTATCTGAGGTCAGTGATAAAGATGTTATTATCATTCTATCTACTCACATTGTCGGTGATATTTCAAGTACTTGTAAAAAATTAGCCCTCTTGAATAAAGGAGAATTAAAATTTGAAGGTTCCCCGGACAACATGATCGAACTGGCACGAGGTAAAGTATGGGAGATCTTCGTTACCGATCCGGAATTACAACAAATCAAGGAAAAATATCCGATCATTTCTACCATACCCTCAGAAGGAGGATGGGAAATTCAGGTGGTTGCAGAGGAATTGGATGGCTTTAGCGGAAAACCTGTCACTCCCAATATTGAACACGCCTATGTCTATTTCATGGACTATCTGTTAAAAGACAAAATGGAAATGTACAGCGAAAAAATCGGCGGGGAACTATTTCAATAAAAACAATAAAGGAACAGGAAATGAATTTACACAATATAAATACAATTGCCCGGTATGAAGTAAAGCTGCTGAAAAGAAGCTGGCTTTTCCGGATATTTGCGGTACTGGCGTTGCTAGGTATTACTCTGATAATTCTGGGATATCAGACCAATATCAATAAATTCGATACATTATGGCCAAAAATCGCTGTTGCTTCCCTGATGCCTTTTACTGCAACCGGTTTTTATAATATTGCACAATCTGTAATTGTCATATTTCTGGCCGGTAGCTTCCTGAAAAGAGACAAAAAATTAGATACAGCAGAAGTGATTTACGTTCGTCCTATGAGTAATGCCGATTATATCATCGGCAAGACCTGGGGTATTGTAAAAGTATTTGTCTCCCTGAACATCATTACTTTATTGATCACTGCTTTTCTGAATATCCTGATCAATAAATCACCTTTTGATGTATTTCCTTATATATTTTATCTATTTACCATGTCAGTCCCATCCCTCCTTTTTGTTCTGGGGTTATCTTTTACTGCTATGTGTGCATTGAAAAATCAGGCAGTGACATTTATTGTGATGCTCGGTATCATAGGGACTGTATTCTTTTATCTTCCCAATACTCTTTATGGAGTATTTGATTTTTTCGGAGTAAATATCCCTGCTATTTTTTCAGAAGTAACAGGTCATGTAAACATCCGGCTTTTCCTGTTACAGCGGTCTATTTATTTATTAGCAGGTATAGGACTAATTTGTATCACTATAGCTTTAGTGAAACGCCTCCCTCACAAACCGTGGAAAATCACAATCGTTTACACCCTGGGATCTGTCTTTTTATCAATAGCATTTATAGCAGGCTTTACCTATGTTTTTCACTACAACCACCAGATGGAACTCCGGAACGATTACATCAATTTGTTCAATAAATATGCAGATACTCCAAAAGTCAGCGTTCTTACTCAGGACCTTTTCATTACTCCTAAAGGTAATCAGCTTGAAGGAAAGAGTACTATGAAAATAATCAACAACAATACTGCTCCTTTGGATAAGATCATTCTTTATCTGAATCCTTCCCTAAAGGTAACACAGGTCGAAAGTGAAGGCACCCCCCTCTCTTTTGAGCAGGAAAATCAGGTGATCCTTGTAGACAAAATTTTGCAGGCCGGCGCCAGACTGGTATTAAATATCCAGTACAATGGCCGGATCAACGAGACGATCTGCTATACAGATGTCCCGGCAAAGGATTTTCTGGACACTCAAAGGCCACAGGTGATGTTCCGTTTTGGTAAACGTTATGCCTGGCTGAGCGATAAATTCACTTTATTGACACCGGAATGTATCTGGTACCCCGTAGCTACCCCCCCCGTTAATCCAGGGGCACCCTATAATGTGAAAAAGAACTTTACAGACTTTACCCTGACAGTAGTTAACCCGGGTGAAAAGACTGTTCTATCACAAGGCGAAGCAAAACAGGAGGGCGATAAAGTCACTTTCACCAATTCAACCCCTCTTCCCGGCATTAGCCTGACAATTGCCGATTATGACAAAAAATCCATTCAGGTAGATTCTGTCAACTATGCGATCTATTATTTCAAGGGACATGATTATTTCTCTTCCTATTTTACCTCTCTGACAGATACTTTACCGGGAGTCATCCGGGAAATAAAAAATGACATGGAAATCAACAAAGGCCGGGACTATCCCTTCAACAAGTTTGTGATGGCTGAAACACCTGTACAATTTGCCTCATACGTCAGAAACTGGAAAGGGTACACTGAATATGTCATGCCGGAAATCCTCTTCATACCGGAAAGAGGAGTCACACTGAACTTGGATTTCAGTTCAGAAAAAAGAAGAATGGGGGAATGGAGGCAACACGACCAAGGTGCTCCGGACGAAAAAGAATTGAATATCAATATGTTCAAACGATTTATTAATGAATTGACTAACGAAAGTGTCCGGATCGGCAGGAACTGGGA
>CAJMQA010000205.1 GCA_905215395.1 uncultured bacterium
CGTACATAATAATAATACCGACGGCGTCCGTAGATACCTATCGACGGCAAATCCAAAGAATCTGCGCCATTGACCAATCGCGGAGTAAGCAGTACGGCTCGATTGGCGTCCACGTCAAGTACGGTCAAATCAACATCCATTTTGATGGTAAGATATTTACCGTCACGGTTCATATTGAAATTCTCGATAGAAACACCGGGAATAATGTCTTCTGTGTTTTGCGCCACCCCTACAGACATATTTCCTATGCTGAGCAGGATTGCCAGTGTGAATATCATCCTTTTCATATTCGTCGCTATTTAGAATAGATAAACCAGGTTAACGGCAGCCTTGGTGGGTCCCACGTAGTGGTGTGGCTTGTCGGTCTCGATCTTCTTGCCGCAGCCGGCGCAACGAAAGTGGTCGTAACGGGTATAAGAATAACCGATACCGATCTCGGCTTCGAGGTTCCAGTGCCACCCCAATATCCATGCATAACCGTAGGCTACACCCGCACCAACGAACCAGCCCTGATAGCGGGTATCCTTCAGTTTACGGGCATCGGTGCCCAACATGTTGATTTTGCCATCGAAGCCGCCGATGTTGTACTGCCCGCCATGCAGGTGCGCACCCAAAAAATGCGCACCGAAACGGTCACACAGCCAATAGCGAACTTCGGGCTGCACGGCCCAGTGTTTCCAACGGCGGTCGTGAGAGAGAGTCCACGCATTGAATTGCCCCGTAATGTCCAAAGTCCATTTCGGGGCAAGCCCCACCTCGATACCGAGGTTCGGGTTGAAAAAGCCGTCGGCGAGCAGGTTCGTCTTCAACGCTACATCCTGCGCCTTAACGTTCGAAAACAGCGTCAGCATGACAGCTATGACAGTCAATTTCAGTCTCATATCCATTATATGTTACAGTACGTTCGTTTTATATATCCTTTTAAGACATTCATCTGCAATACGTGAATATCACGTATACAAATCCAAGAAAATAAACACAATACATCATTTTTTGATATACATACACAACTGTTTCCAATCACTTCTCTTTTTAAGAGAAATAGGATGTGAATACAAAACTAGTGAAAATGCGATAAATATTAAATCTGAGACAGATAAAAAAAATAAATTTCTAATAAAAAAATAGCACAATTCTTGTTATGTAACCTGTAAAGTTCTCTTTTTAAGAGAAATAGGATGCGAATACAAAATTAGTGAAAACGCTGAAAACGACAATGAAAACCGATAAAAAAAATCGGTTTTCAAAAATAAATCAAGTTGGATGTTAAGCGAATATGGAAATTTGTTGCGTAAATCTGCCATTCTTTAATTATAATTCCCTAAAAGTAAGGCAATATTATTTCTGCCTTTCTCTTAAAAAGAGAACCCTACAATTGCCCGACATTTCCCGGCTACCTCATCACTTACAAAGATTTCAATATCTGGCTGTTGGCCCTATCCACAGCGGACGTATCCAGTGAAGCCAGATAAATGCGCGTGGTCTTCTCGGAATCGTGTCCCATCGCCTCACTGATGGTTGCCAGCGGCACATTCCTGCTTTTAGCGATGGAAGCCCATGCATGCCGCGCTACATAACTCGTCAGGGGAATGGACAGTCCCAGTTTTTCACCGAGCCTTTTAAGCTTCTCATTAACCTGATGGGCTGCATTCTTGTACTGCCGGCGTTCATCCGCATCTGCACTCTTTATTATAGGAAGCAGATAGGGACTCCCGTCTGCATCGTACTTGTCGACAATTTCCTGCATAGGCTGTTCCCACTTGATGAAAAGCAACTGACCTGTCTTTTGCCTACGATACGAGAGGATGCCATTTTGAAGGTTATTCTTTCTCAGATAGGCCATATCCACGAACGACATTCCGCGTGTGTAGAACGAGAACATGAAGATGTCCCGGGCGAAATCCATAGCCGGAAACAATGTCAGGTCGAGCTCCCTGATCCGACGGATGATTTTCAGGGATACGGCACGTTTGACAGTCTTGTCGATTCCTGTATAGACATGCTTGAAGGGACTGCGTTGTAAGGTCAGTTCCCTTTCGACGGCACGGTTATAGATGGCACGCAATCCCCGCATATAGTAAGACGAGGTATTCGGACACACATCATTCGCATGCAGAAAGATTTCATATTCGACCATCAGGTGGGAGCTCACCTCGTCTAAAAGTACGTCTTTCTCCCCGAGAAACCGTCCAAAACTGTTCAGGACAGTCGTATAGCGCTCGGCGGTACGCATTTTACCGATTTGTTTCAACTGCCGCACAAGTTCACGGCCGAACGACATGAATCCTGATATAAGGAAGCATTCCACCACCTCTTCGGGCGTATAGTGCCGGGCAGCCCGTTCGAAGCAGGAAATGATGCCTTTGAAGCGTCTGACATCTTCCGCCAAAGCGCTTTTCAAGGAAACCAGATAATTCCGGCGACCGTTTCCCGTACCCGGAGGAAAGACGATTTCCGCGTTTGCCGTATCCCATTCATGCGGATAGAGTTTGTACCCGGGATTGACTTGTCGTGCCACACGGTTATGAATCACTTGATAAAATACTGTGCCTTCCTTCGTCGGGATGGATGAAGCACGAAATTTCACTTTTACTGTTGCCATACAATTTGTTTTTGATTTCGACCAATAAAAAAGCCTTCATTTTTTTATGAAGGCTCCTATTTTTATTTTTTTTGTGTATTCCTATGTATTCGGAATACCTGATCTCCGCATACGGATTGTCGCACGATATTTACGCGGAGAAGAACTTTATCGGGAAATTGAGAGACGTTTGAACACTTAAAAACGGGCTTAACAGCCCGTTTTTTTAAGTGTTCATATCCTTATACCCGCTTCTCAGCATCTCCCGCATCCGCTGCCGGAGATTCAATTGGGTACTATCGACTTTCGCCTTTCTGGAAGGAATAAATATGTCTTTATATTTAGCTTTAGTGACCTTGAATTTCATTTTCTCCAAAGAGCCGGAAATATCAACCCCTGCCCTAAAAGGCAAAGGAGATTTCAGAATCGAAATATGGTATTTAAAGGTCATATCAATATTATGCTGTCCTCCCACAGCAGCCTTATAACGATCTATCTCTACCAAGAAAGGGAAAATCTCGATGGTTCCATCCTTCACCTGTAAATCTACAGAAATACTGTCGATCATATTTCTCTTCTTGTTTTTAAACATTAACATTTTAGAGATTTCAGCAAACGTCTCCCCATCCATCAATACCAGATCATGACCATCCAGATAAGCAGCAGCACGCAAAGTCGGCAAATCAATCATCATGGTGGAATCCAGCCAGGAATCTGCCGCTATGTTAAAATCAACAACACCTTCAAAAGAACGGAGCATTGGGAAAAGGGTATCCAGAGAAGGAATCAACCGTACCAAACTATCAATACGGATATCATGCATCCGCAATGCAAAACCGGCATAAGCCCGGGTAGTATCTGAAGCCCGGTACAATGCCGAGGTACTCATATTGGCTGCGGAGGAACGCAATTCCAAATCAGATAATTCAATACATTGATTCCGCATGACAACTTCTCCGTGAATACTATCCAATTCAACCTTACCGAAAAGGACCTTGCGAATATCTGTCTGAAATGTAAAATCTATACCCCGGGGAACTACAAACAGGGAAGTTTTCCCCACATAAGAGATGGTATCACTGATCACGTCCACTTCTTCTATATCATCTGTATCATTATTAATAGTATCCCTGAAACCTGCGTTTACACGGGCTGCATAAGCAGTTCCCCGATCCAGTGCATACATCAGCTGATTGCAATCAATCCTATCTGAAGTCACTGTCAGTTCCGCTTTCAACTCTTCTTTTTTAAAGAAAGAGCGGGCTAAGTTGGTAACACTTCCGGTCAGACGAACATCAGAACGCCCTAATCTCAAAACAGCAGAATCCAGCTGGACTTCATTCCGGTCGAAACGAACCCTCGTTCCCGGCATCCTTATCCGTAAGGGAAAATAAGGAGTATATGCCCTCAAACCCGTGAAATCTACATATCCCGACGGAAGCCAGATTTTTGTATTATGCCTGCTCCTGATTGCTTCTACTTCCACATCAGCCAACGCCAGATTCATACGGTTTCCTAACATCCGCAGTCTCAGACTATCCACATGTAATCCGGCCTTGATCCGGGGAATTTTTTTATCTCTTTTCGAAGGGGACAAAGTTGCTTTAGCATCCGCCTTTTTTAAGCCTACCAGCAAAGTATCCCGGACAATGAAAACCATACGCCCGAGATGCAACGAGGAATTGACAGAAGCCACAGCTGAAGTATCTTTCAACGGAGAGGTCCGTAAAGTCAGATAGGTTGTATCCATCAGCAAACGTACCCTGTTTTTCACGTGAACATCCAAACCGGAATATCCCACAATACCATTTAAAAGATCTATTCCCTGCAAAGTTTTATTATTCTCCCGATTGGATGCAAATGCCCCTCCCAGGGATTTTACATTGAACACAATACTATCTTTAGGAATAAAAATCTCCACATCCTTCATATTACACCAGCCACCCACTCTCAACTTCCCGTAATCAGCATTCAGAACATCTTCAACCAACACATTAGTTTTCAAAGAAGTATTTAATATTCCCTTACAAGTAAGTCCGTCAGCGAAAGGGAATACTTTTGTCAGATCGGCAAAGTTCACCAGAGCATTCAAACGTGCCTGTACCAATGGATCCGTCAGCAAATGTACAATCTTTCCCTCCACATCTATGTCCATACCACCGCCTTTCAGACAAAAATGATTCAATTGTACATATGAATCCTGTTCTTTTTGCAGATCGACAAAAGCTGAAAGATCCAGATTCAGGGAGTCAATCTGCGAGGGCATACCCGGATAAGCAATGTATCCGTCCTGAATTTTAAACTCTGTAGTCAGCAGAGGGATATTCTGTTTACCATATAATCCTTCGACTTTTCCCCGACACAAAACACTTCCTCTGACCCTGACATCCTCCGTTTTTTGCAATACACTATCCGGAACCAAATCCAGTAACGTCTTCAAAGAGGGAATATGAATTCCATAATCCAGATCTACTTTCAGGGTACGGTTGACAGTATCTCCCTGTATAGTTCCCCCAGCACCGAAACGGATACCATTTACATCAAAAACTGCCTTTTCCAAAGTATACAATAAAGAATCACGGTTTATCTTCATCCCGGTCTCTACCTGCAAAGCCAGCCGTTTCACCAACAATTTCCCCTCTTGCCAGAACAGTATATTTTCCGTAGAAAAATCCAGATTCAGACGGGAACGTCTTTTTCCCAGATAACCATCCACGCCGGCATCCACGCCGGTCAAACGGGTATAAAGCCGGGTACTCCGATCATCAAATATCAGCTGACCGTTCTGAATCCTGACATTCCGGAGCCGGATTCCGGTGGTAAACTCAGCTGTATCCGCATTGACAGTATCAACAGTAAGGGTATCCGATACCATCCGGACAATGTCCCAGTTGGCACGCCCCGCTGTATCCACATAAGCATATATTTCCGGTTGTTCCAGCACAAAGTCCTTTACAATTATCCGGTTCTTCATCAGATAAGCAACAGGGTTCACCGTCAGTAAACAGGATTTCACACTCATCAGGGAATCCGAAGCCTGCAAAGGAGTTTGCCCTACCGTATCCCGGAATACGCCGGAAACAACAGTAGCCTCGTTTATCCGGATTCCAAAATCAGGAAAAGTTGAAAAAAAAGTCAGTTCGATCCCCTGGAAATGTACCTCCGCATCTAAAAATTCACGGGTTGCTTACTCCACCAGAGGAGTGAGTTTAGAGGGGGTAAAAATAAAATTGACAATAATTCCTGCTACGATCAAAACAAGGATAACCAATGAACCCAGGCCCCAGAAGATCCATCTGAAAATTCGTCTTCCCAATGATTTTTTCCCTTTTTTTGTCATCATCTTTTTACTTCCGTCAATAGATTAAATATTTATTTCTGATTTTCTCAAAAGTTTGTAATTGCGGTTGCCATGCAGTCCGGATTTCCCCCTCCGTTTTTCCTGCTTCAATATCCTGGCGCAGCCGGGCCGTCCCGGCCAGCTTTTCAAAAAACGGTATAAAAAAAGGAGCCTTTCCTGCATAATTGTGATAAGCAGTCAACAACCAATCCAACCGTAAGCACCTACCCTTTTTCACTTCTTCATATTTATCCCTCAAATCCATCCCATAACACTTCTGTCCCAGACATTTCGGACTCTTACTCATACCCGGAATACTTTCAGGA
>CAJMQA010000206.1 GCA_905215395.1 uncultured bacterium
TCCTCAATTTCCTCTTTGACCACCATAGAGGAGGGGAATATCGGAAACACTGGTTTTTTGCTAACCTTTATTTTTTCGTTCAGTAAATTATAGACATCAAAAACAGGAAACAGACCAGGACTGCCAAAAATGACAGCAATTCCGTCGATATTACCGAAATCCTTATCGCAGGCATCCAGGATAAATCCCAATTGTTCGGCAGTACCGGTAGCCAGAAAATCAATCGGATTCCCAACCGAAGAACCATTGAATAATTTGTCAAGCAGCTCCTGAGCCTTCGGACCTTCCAGATGCGGCACATCCATACCTCCGTTTGAAAGGGCATCCGTCAACATAACGGCAGGACCTCCGGCATGTGTAACCACAGCTATATTCTTCCCTTTCACTTCCGGATAGGTAAAAATACCAGCTACCGTTGCCAGCTCATCACGTCCGCTACACCGTACAATCCCCGCTTTCCGGAACAATGCCTCTACAGCCACATCGGAACTGGCTAATGCCCCGGTATGCGAAGAAGCAGCACGGCTACCTGCAGCAGAACCACCCGATTTAATGGCAGCAATACGGCAACCTTTCCGGATCAGTGAAGAAGCATGCTTCAATAATTTTTCCGGTTTATCTATACTTTCAACATATAATAATTTCACCCGGGAGCTGGTCTCCGGATCAAAGGATTCGTCCAGATATTCCAAAATTTCCTCCACTCCCATCTGGGCTGAGTTTCCAACCGAAAATACACTGGAAAACTTCACCCCCTTCTGCATTCCGGCATCCATGATAAACAAGGCTGTCGCTCCGGAACCGGAAATGAAATCTACCCCCATCGGATCCAGCTTGGGTATCGGTGTTGTAAATACACCGTTATAATTGGTTGTCAGCACTCCGATACAGTTTGGTCCGATCAAAGCACCACCCACAGAATCAATTGTATCGACAATCTGTTTTTCCAGAGCTTTACCCTCAGCATTTTCTTCGCTAAATCCTGCAGATAAAATAATAAACGCCCTTGTATTTTTTTCCTTTGCCAGAACTTCAACTGCTGCCGGACAATATTTAGCAGCAATTGCCAGGATCGCACAATCCACTGCAGGCAGATCCTTCACATCCCGGAAAGATTTGATTCCCTGCACTTCGTCCATTTTAGGGTTTACTACATACAATTCCCCTTTAAACTTACCATCGATCAGGTTTTTCAATACCTTACCACCAGGTTTCTGCACATCATCCGATCCTCCAACCACCACAATACTGGAAGGATTCAATAATTGATTGTTTACCATATTTTATTCTAATTTACTTTTTCCTAGTCCGCCTTACTTTCAGCCCTCAAATATTGTTAAAAAATTTCAGAAATTCCTCTACTTTATTCATCATATTTTTTGATCCGGTATAAAAAGGCACCCGTTGATGGATACTCTCCGGAGTCAATTCCAAAATACGGCGTTCCCCGTCGGTTGCCAATCCTCCCGCTTGCTCTGCAATAAATGCAATCGGGTTACATTCATACAACAGACGTAATTTCCCTGAAGGATGGCTATTGGTCTGGGGATAAATGAAAACACCACCTTTCAGCAAATTCCGGTGAAAATCGGCGACTAATGAACCAATATAGCGGGAAGTATAAGGACGCTTGGTGCGTTTATCTGTTTCCTGGCAATATTTGATATATTTTTTCACTCCTACCGGGAATTTTTCATAATTCCCCTCATTAATGGAATAGATAAATCCATTCTCCGGAGTTTTGATGTTCGGATGGGAAAGACAGAATTCCCCGATTGAAGTATCCAGAGTAAAACCGTTTACTCCGTTTCCGGTAGTATATACCAACATGGTAGAAGAACCATAAATTACATATCCTGCTGCAATCTGCTCACATCCGCATTGCAGGAAATCTTCCACATTAGCTGTTTCGCCAACCGGAGATTTCCGGCGGTAAATGGAAAATATAGTACCTATAGAAACATTTACATCAATATTGGATGAACCGTCCAAAGGATCCATACAGAAAATATACTTGGCATCACGTGACAACCCTTCATCAAACACCGTGATATCCTGATTTTCTTCCGAAGCAACTCCGCAACACTCACCACTGGCTTTTAACTCTGACATAAAAGTTTCGTTCGCATATACGTCAAGCTTCTGTTGATCCTCGCCCTGAACATTTTCAGAACCGGCACGGCCAAGAATATCGACCAAACCGGCTTTATTTACTTCCCGGTTTACCTTTTTTGCGGCTATTCCCACATGGTGCAATAAACAAGAAAAACCTCCGGTTGCCTGTGGCACTCCTGCCTGTTGCTCAATAATAAACTGATTTAAAGTTGTAACTTTATTCATTCGTTAAGATCCTTTTTGTTAGTAGATGCAAATATAAAATGATAAATTATAATACACAAACGTTTCCGACAATAAAATTGCCTTCAAATTCAGAGTATTTACATGGATCTTCAAACCTTCCATTCTAATCTTTTCTTCTTTGTTTGATTTTCAAATTTATTATCTAAATTAGCGCCTCCTAAATAGCGACATACAATACTCTTTAATTTTAACGAGATGAACGTATATAAGTTTGGTGGAGCATCAGTTAAAGATGCCGAAGGTGTAAAAAATCTGTTTAAAATTATCAATACCCAGCGGGAGAATCTGATTATCGTCGTCTCAGCAATGGGTAAAATGACAGACGCTCTGGAAGTACTGTGCAATTCATATTTTGAAAAGACCGGAAACACAGAACAAGCCTTACAGAAAATCAAAGACTTTCACGCTACTATCATCCGTGACCTGTTCGGGAGCGCTGACCTGGACGTAAAGGTACGCGTAGATGCACTTTATGCCGAACTGGAAGCTATTTTAAAAAGTGAACCTTCTCTATGTTATGATTACGAATACGACCGTATCATTTGTTTCGGCGAACTACTTTCAACGACTATTATTGCCACTTATCTGGAGAAACAAGGACGGAAAGCTAAATTTATTGATGTACGGAAATGCCTGATCACCGATCAGAATTACCGGAATGCCTGTGTCAACCTGGAACTTTCTGCCCAGTTGTGCCGGAAAACTTTTACCTTTCAGGATACTTTCATGTATATCACCCAAGGATTTATTGCAGGCACCACGACCAATCAGACAACCACTCTCGGCCGTGAAGGTTCTGACTATACAGCAGCATTACTGGCCAATCTGCTGGATGCCGAAGATGTAACCATTTGGAAGGATGTTCCCGGCATTATGAATGCCGACCCCAAAATATATGAAAACACAGAGATCATCAGTAAACTGTCTTACAAAGAAGCAATTGAACTTTCCAATTGCGGAGCAAAAGTGATCCACCCGAAAACCATCAAACCCTTACAGAATAAAGGTATTCCTCTTTTTGTCAGATCTTTCCTGTATCCTGAAAGCCACGGTTCAGTGATTCGGGAAATGGAAGAAAAGCTAAAGCTACCTCCGATTTACATCAATAAAGGAAATCAATTGTTGTTAACGCTTTCCCCCCGGGATTTTTCATTCATAGCTGAAGAAAAGCTCAGCCGGATTTTTGCTGCCCTGGCAAAATACAGATTGCGGCTGAACCTGATGCAAAATTCTGCCATCAGCTTTTCATTCTGTATTGATCACAATGAGGCTATATTTGAAAAATTTATCCACGAATTACAGGATGAATACGAAGTATTATACAACAAAAATGTACGTTTACTGACGATCCGACATTACAACGAAGATATCATTCATCAACTGACCGACAGTAAAAATATTCTGGTAGAACAACGCAGCCGGTTGACAGCCCGCTTTGTGGTCAGCGAAGAATAAAATAGTTAAGCGTGTCATTTTCAAATCAAAAAATAATATATTTGCACTCTGTTAAGAAATAAGGTGCAAATCCTGCTATCATTATCTGCAACTATAAAAATTATATAGAATGAGCGAAAAATTCCCTGAATACAAAGGTTTGAATCTCTCCCGGATCAATAAAGAAATTCTGAAAAACTGGGAAGCAAACAAAACTTTTGAAATGAGTCTGACGACCCGGGAAGGTCATCCTTCTTTTGTTTTCTTCGAAGGGCCACCATCTGCAAACGGAATGCCCGGAATTCATCATGTGATGGCAAGAACCATTAAAGATGTCATTTGCCGTTACAAAACTTTACAGGGATTCCAGGTAGAACGCAAAGCCGGCTGGGATACACATGGTCTTCCCGTTGAACTTGGCGTAGAAAAAAAGCTGGGTATTACAAAAGAAGCTATCGGTAAAACCATCAGTGTTGCTGACTACAACAAAGAATGCCGTGCCGATGTCATGAAATTCACCAAAGAATGGGAAGACCTGACACATAAAATGGGATATTGGGTAGATATGAGTAATCCTTACATCACCTATGATAACCGGTATATCGAAACGCTTTGGTACTTACTGAAAAAATTATACGACAAAGGATTTTTATACAAGGGATATACTATTCAGCCTTATTCTCCGGCTGCGGGTACAGGCCTGAGTACACATGAACTGAACCAGCCGGGATGTTACCGCGATGTAAAGGATACAACATGTGTTGCCCAATTCAAGGTTATCCGGGACGAAAAGTCTGAAAAATTATTTACAGCAAGTGATACTGTATATTTTACTGCGTGGACAACCACCCCCTGGACATTGCCATCCAATACAGCTTTGGCCGTGGGCCCGAATATCACTTACTATGTGGTTAAAACTTACAATCCATATACTTATTTGCCGGTAACCGTTGTTTTGGCCAAAGACCGGTTCAGCGCTTATTTCAACCCGAAGGCAGAATCAATCGCACTGGAAGATTATAAGGAAGGCGACAAACTGATTCCTTACCGGATTGTCGGAGAATTTAAAGGAACTGAGCTGGAAGGCATCCGTTACGAACAATTGATGCCCTGGATGAAGCCGGAAGGAGATGCTTTCCGTGTCATCGCCGGCGACTATGTCAGTACAGAGGACGGTACCGGCATCGTACACATCGCTCCGACCTTTGGTGCTGATGACGACCGGGTTGCTAAAGTTGCAGGAATCGCTCCCATGTTGCTGACCGATAAAGACGGTAATAAACAACCGATGGTTGATAAACGCGGACGTATGTTTGTCGTGGAAGAAATCGATCCTGATTTTGTAAAAAACAATGTCAACCTGGAAATATACAAAGAATATGCCGGACGTTTTGTAAAGAATGCTTATGATCCCAATCTGACAGAAGACGATACCACTCTGGATATCGACATTGCCATCCTGCTGAAAAAGGAAAATAAAGCTTTCAAGGTTGAAAAACAGGAACACAACTATCCGCATTGCTGGCGTACCGATAAACCGGTACTATACTATCCGTTGGATTCCTGGTTTATCAAAACCACTGCAGTACGCGACCGGATGCTTGAGCTGAACCGGACAATCAATTGGAAGCCGGCCAGTACAGGAGAAGGCCGTTTCGGGAAATGGCTGGAAAATCTGGTAGACTGGAATCTTTCCCGGTCACGGTATTGGGGTACCCCTCTGCCAATCTGGGTAAGTGAGGATGGAAGCGAAATGAAATGTATCGGATCTGTGGCTGAATTAATGAACGAAATCAAAAAATCCATTGCCGCCGGATTCATGACCCAAAATCCCTATGAGGGTTTTGTTGCCGGAGATAATTCAAAAGAAAATTACGATAAAATTGACCTTCACCGGCCTTATGTTGATGATATCATTCTGGTGTCTTCCAACGGTCAGAAAATGATCCGTGAAAAAGACCTGATCGATGTATGGTTTGATTCAGGAGCCATGCCTTATGCTCAGCTTCATTATCCTTTTGAACACAAGGCAGATATTGATGAAAAACGTCGTTTCCCGGCTGATTTTATCGCTGAAGGTGTCGATCAGACCCGAGGCTGGTTCTTTACCCTCCATGCCATAGCAACTATGGCTTTCGACTCCGTTGCTTTTAAAAACATCATTTCCAACGGACTGGTACTGGATGCCAAAGGGAACAAGATGTCCAAACGTCTGGGTAATGCTGTGGATCCGTTCACCACCATTGAAGAACACGGTTCCGACCCGCTGAGATGGTATATGATTACCAACTCCCAGCCCTGGGACAACCTGAAATTCGATATTGCCGGAGTAGATGAAGTAAAACGGAAATTTTTCGGCACCTTATACAATACTTACGGTTTCTTTGCACTATATGCCAATGTCGACAATTTCCATTACGCTGAAAAGGATATACCGGTAAGCGAACG
>CAJMQA010000207.1 GCA_905215395.1 uncultured bacterium
CGGATGCTTCAAAAAGGAATTCCTTTCCGGAAGCTGACCAACATTCCTCAAACAGCTATATTCCGGGATGAGGGAGAAAATGTTGCGACAAATAAAAAGTGGAAGACTATCACACTGTATTCACATGAAAATTGCCTGAAAGAAAAGAAAAAACATGCCGAAAATTTCAGATACATCGAGGAAGAATCCAACAGCATTGAAGCGGCCCGCCTGATACAGGCTGTCGGAGATATGCGGGTCATCGTGAATCCGCCTTATCCACCTTTGACCACCAAAGAACTGGATACCATATATGATTTGCCTTTCACCCGCCTTCCACATCCCCGCTATAAAGGAAAAGAAATTCCGGCATACAATATGATCCGGCACTCTGTCACCATGCACCGCGGTTGCTTCGGAGGCTGTGCCTTCTGCACGATCTCTGCCCATCAGGGAAAATTCATCAGTTCCCGTTCTCAGGAATCCATCCTCAAAGAACTGGAACGTATTACAGAAATGCCTGACTTTAAAGGAACCATCAGCGATCTGGGAGGTCCCTCAGCCAATATGTATGCTATGCAGGGAAAAAATCAGGATATCTGCAAACAATGCAAACGAGCCTCCTGCGCCTACCCGACTATTTGTAAAAACCTGAATACCGACCATGGGCCACTACTGCAGGTATATGAAGCAGCCCGGAAACAAAGCGGAATAAAACACTGTTTTATAGGCTCTGGCATACGTTATGATTTATGTTTAAATGATAGCGGGAATAAATCTGTCAATCAAACTAATAAAGAATATCTGGAAACCGTTATCCGCTATCACGTATCCGGCCGTTTTAAAGTTGCTCCGGAACATTCTGCCGATACAGTACTCCACCTGATGCGAAAACCTTCCTTCCGGCTGTTTCACCAGCTGAAATCGCTGTTTGACGACATAAACCGGAAATACAAACTGAATGAGCAGATTATTCCTTACTTCATTTCTTCACATCCCGGCTGCCGTCCGGAAGATATGGCTGAACTTGCTGTAGCCACCAAACAACTGAATTTCAGGCTGGAACAAGTACAGGATTTTACCCCGACTCCCATGACTCTGGCGACCACCATGTATTACACAGGCCATCACCCCTATTCGCTACAAAAAACAATAACACCAAAAACAGAAAAAGAAAAAAAACAACAAAACATGTTTTTCTTTTGGTATAAGAAAGAGTTCCGGGAACCGATCATTTCCAGCCTGCGCAAAATGAAACGCCCGGATCTGATATCAAAATTATACGGAAAGCTATAAGAAAAAACAGACAATGCTTTAATTTTTCGCAATGATTCGCTAACTTTGTCATTTGTTGAAATTATCCCTTGATATTAGTGTAAATAAATGAAATATCAGTTATTCATTATATTAATGATACTATTGGCCGCCTGTAACAGTAAAGTAAAACAGGCCAATAAGCGTGGTCTGGAATATATGAAACAAAGCATGTATGAACAGGCTATAACTGAATTCAATAATGCTATTTCTGATGATAATACCTGGGTTCCTGCCTATTACAACCGCGCAGTGTCCTATGCCAATTCCCGGCATTTCAAAGAGGCCCTGAACGATTTCAATTATGTCCTGACCAATTTCCCGAATCATGCCGATACCTATTTTAACCGGGGAATTGTATATGAGAATCTGGGATTATATGCCAATGCCATCAAAGACTATTCAGAGACCATTAAATTGCGTCCCGACTTTATACTGGCCTATCATTACCGGGGAATCGCCCGTTTCAGGATGAATGATTTTGAAGGAGCCCTGAAGGACTACAATGAAGCTCTCCGTTTGGGTAATAATGTAAGCATGGACGTTATAAAAGCCAAGGAATATGGTTTGAATTCGAGTGCACTCTATTTCAACCGGGGAGTCGCCTTACAGAAAAAAGGAGATCTGGAGGGAGCAATCCGGGATTATACCGAATCGATCAATATCGATCCTTCCAATGCCCGCTCTTATTACAACCGTGCTATAGCCCATATGGCCCGGTATCAGTCCGATGAAGCTTTAAGAGACCTTGAAATAGCATCCCGGCTTGGCTTTGAAGCTGCAGATAATGTTATTCGTAATTATTTCAATAATTAAGAAACTGCGCTCCTGTTTGAGTAATATGTGTGTGTGTAAAATAATATAACATGAAAAAGTTCTTTTTGCTCTTTCTGAGTGGTTTGTTACTGCAAACCGTCAATGTGTGTGCCCAAGGCTATAATATTAAAGTGAATGTGCCTAAAATGCCGAATAAGCAAGTGATCCTGGCCAATTACTTTGAAGGCAAAGTATATGCTGTTGATACAGCCCGTCTGAATGCTGCCGGCCAGGGAAATTTCCAAAAGAAAAATCAGAAACTGGCAAGGGGTATGTATCTGCTCCTCTTCTCTCCCAGCAATTATTTCGACCTGATCGTCGGCGATAATCAAAATTTCTCCATCACAACCGATACTGTCAATATACTGGAAAAATTGCACTTCGAAGGCTCCCCTGAAAATCAGGCTTTTCTGGAATTCCAGAAATTTATGACGGCTGAAAACCGGAAAACCAAACAAATCCGCGAGGCCTACGAAAAGGATCCTCAAAAAAATACCCCGGAAGCCCAGAAAAAATATTCCGGACAATTTAATGCAGCCGATCGGGAAGTCAGGGAATACATTGCTGAACTGGGAAAAAAATACCCCGGATCAGCCCTGTTTACCTTTGCTAATTTCACCCTGTCCCCGGTTATTCCTGACTTTTCAAAAGAAGTTCCGGAAGGAACTAAAGACCGGGAACTGGAAATCCAGAAAAAAGGCTATTATTACAATAAAGCGCATTACTGGGATTATACCAATTTTAAAGATAGCATGCTGATCCGTACTCCGATCTTTAAAAACAAACTCGACGACTATTTCAATCACATGATACTGATGCAACCTGATTCTGTTTATAAAGAATCCGTAAATCTGATTGAAAAGTCAAGAGGTTGCAAAGCAATGTTCCGTTACCTGGTTAGTTATTGCTTCAATTTTTCTCTGGAAAGTAAGATTATGGGCATGGACGCAGCATTTGTATACCTGGCCAAAAAATACTATCTGACCAAACAAGCAGACTGGGTAGACGAGGAAAACCTGAAAAAAATTGAGCGGGAAGTTATTCTTACCCAATATAATCTGATTGGTATGAAGGCTCAGGAACTGAAATTGCCCACAATGGACAACGACTGGGTCAGTCTGCACGAAACAGATGCCCCCTTCACTTTATTGTTATTCTGGGAAGCAGATTGTGGCCACTGTAAAAAACAGGTTCCCCAGATAAAGTCCGACCTGCTGGATAAATTCAAACCCTATGGTCTTAAAGTTTTTGCTGTACATACCCAAAATGATAAGGACAAATGGGAAAAATTCGTTACCGAACACGATCTGTTTGATTTTATCAATTGCTGGGATCCTCACAATCAAACCAATTTCAGAGTGTATTATCACATAGAATCCACTCCCATGATCTACCTGCTGGACAAAGATAAAAAGATTATCGCAAAAAAACTGGATACCGAACAACTGGCTGATATGCTCACCCGGGAATATAAAAGAATGGGAATAGACATTAAATAAATCCACAAAAAAGACGGCTGAATAAAATCAGCCGTCTTTTTTATCTTCCTGAAAAATTATTTCATCGCATCTGTAATCTGTTTCAACAGATCTTTTACATCCTGGCTGGCCGGATCCAATCCCTGAGCCTGAGTTGCATTATCCTTGGCTTTCTTGAAATCATTCATCGCTTTGGCTTTCTCAGCTTCATATTTTGCTTTGTCTGTATTAGCAAGCGGAGTTGCATCCTGCAAAATTTTAGCTCCGTTATTGAAATACAAAGCGGCCAGACTTAAATATCCCTGTGATTTAAAACTCTTATTAGTCAAGCTCGTGATTTTTGAATAATTTTCAGCTGCTTTAGCCTCATTTCCGGCTTTCTGGAACTTCTGTCCTTCTCTCAGGTAATAAGTAGCATACATCGTTTCCAGCTTCATATTTCCCGGATAAGCTTTCAATCCCTCCTGTAATGTGGTTAGCATTTCAGCCTCCTTATTCTGGTTTTTCTGTGCCTGAGCTTTTCCTAAATAGGCAGAAGCTGCTTTATACTTATTTTTGATAGACATATCAAAATATTTCTCTGCAGCTGCATTGTTTTTAATTTTATTGGCACAATAGGCCGTATTAAATACAGTAGCATTGTCCTTGTAATTTACAATTTTCAGGTATGCTTCATAATTCTTGAATGCTTCTGCGTAATTCTTGGCTTTTAACGCATCGTTACCAGCATTCTTTTCTGCTGCACCTGGATCTTGTGCAAAAACATTTGCTGCAAATAAAACACTTAAAATTAAAAAAGCAATTTTTTTCATAGTTTCTAGTTTAATATTTGATGAATTCACAATAACATTTTAGTTCTGTCGCCTAAGATAAATATGTATCTCTGAAAATCAAAATCATTTTTATTTTTTTTGCATTTCAAAACTCTCTTTATTACAAAAGATAATTACTCATTGTATAAAAGAGACAGAATTTTTTTCAGCCCCTCCTCATCTTCCCGGTCAAAAGCATCTAATCTGTCACTGTCCACATCCAGACAGGCAAACACATTTCCTTCTTTATCCCGGATAGGAATTACAATCTCACTTTTAGACATGGAATTACACGCAATATGGCCGGGAAACGCTTCTACATCAGGAACAATCACCGTTTCCCCTGTACTCACAGCCGCCCAGCATACCCCGGTATGGTGCCGCAATTTCTGACAGGCGACAGGTCCCTGATAAGAACGGACAATCAACTCATCATCTACCAGTGCATAAACTCCTGTCCAGAAAAAAGTCTGCATCTTATGATGCAAGACTGCTTCCATGGTTGCCAAACGTGCCCAGATATCCTCTGTCGTATGAACATACTGCCTGATTTGTTCATACAAACGGTCGTACTTGGCCAGTTTAGTACTCTTTCCTTCTCCGCTCATATTTCTATCTGATATGTTCCAGTATATCTACCAGGTGTTTCCACCATTTCTCTACAGTCTCAATATTCACTTTTTCATCCGGCGAGTGTACACCTCTCAAAGTTGGTCCGAAAGAAATCATATCCATAGCCGGATATTTTTCCAGGAAAAGTCCGCATTCCAATCCGGCATGTATCGAACGTACCACAGGTTCTTTCCCGAACAAACGCTTGTATGACTCTACAGCAATCTTCAATATGGCCGATTCCGGATTCGGGGCCCAGCCCGGATAACCTTCCCCATGCTCCACTTCTGCCCCGGCCAGCTTAAACACCGATTCAACCATCTGGGCTATGTTCATTTTTTCCGAATCCACGTCACTCCGTTGGGAAGTTGTAATCAATATGGTATCGTTCTCTACAAACTTTATGGCAGCCAAATTAGTTGAAGTTTCTACCATCCCTGGCATACGGTAACTCATAGAAAAAACACCATGAGGACAAGCATATAAAGCGTTCAGTAATTTCCCGGTAAATTCCTGGCACAATACCTCTCCCGGCAGATCTGTAGATTCCAGTTCCAATTTCAGACCCGGCTCTGTAATTGCCCATACATGTTCCATCCCGGCAGCATAAACATTAAAATCTACCCGTACATTTTCCTTCAGCACCTCATCAAAAACAATCACGGCAGAAGCCTCCCTGGCTATCGCATTCCGTAAATTCCCCCCTTCCAGAGAAGCCACCAGAATACCGTATTTCTCATTCAATTCCCAAAGGAAACGATTCAATATCTTAATGGCATTGCCTCTTCCTTTGTTGATATCGTCACCGGAATGTCCGCCTTGCAAACCTTTTACACTCACTTTGACAGCAAATTTATGGGCAGGCAAATTTATTTTCTGATAAGGCAAACGGATAACAGTATCAATTCCACCGGCACAACCGATAAACATCTCTCCTTCATCTTCCGAATCCAGATTCAAAAGTATCTTTCCATTAAAAAATCCAGGCTCCAGAGCAAATGCACCAGTGAGTCCGGTTTCTTCATCCACAGTAAAAAGACATTCTACCGGACCATGCTGGATATCTCCAGAAGTCAGGACTGCCAATGCTGCCGCCATCCCGATACCATCATCAGCCCCCAGAGTTGTCCCCTTGGCCTTTACCCATTCTCCGTCTATATAGGGTTGTATTGCATCCTGGTCAAAATCATGCTTTACATCCGAATTTTTCTCACACACCATATCC
>CAJMQA010000208.1 GCA_905215395.1 uncultured bacterium
GGCTTAACATCCAGTTGTGTGTTTTAACTGCCGTGATACTGAGGCTGAAATCTATACCACTGTTAGTCAGGTCTCCCATATTGGTTTTATAGGTACTGAAACCGATAGAAGGAGCGATGGATATGTCTGTCAGATTTCCTTTGGTAATGTTGTTATAATAATTGAAGTCAAGATTGATGGCTCCTTTTAGCAGACTGAGTTCAATGCCGATATTCCGGTTCAGGGTTTCCTGACATTCCAGATCGGCATTTCCCAATGTGGATATCGAGGCTCCTGAAAATTGTCCGTATGTCGGTTCTAACCATGTAAATAAGCTCATTGCCTGGTTCATGGTAAAATTTTGGTTTCCGATAGTTCCGATAGAAGCCCGTATAGCCAGATCTTTTACGAAACTTTGGTTCTCCATGAATTTTTCCCGGGAGATATTCCAGCGGATACCGGCTGACCAGTAAGGGAGGGTTTGTTGGTTTCTGCCAAAAAGGGATGAGCCGTCGAGCCGGCCGGTCAGGTCGAACAGGTAACGGTTGTCAAAGGAATAATTCAGATTGGTGAAAGCTCCTGCACTCCGGACTGTATTTTCCGTACCGGAAGGTCGGCCGTACTGTTTGAATTGGATGGCATATGAAGGGTAAGTCAGCGCATCGTTCATGAAACCGGTAACTGTGTAAGAATTGCTTTGGGATTCCTGTTGTTTCAATTCCCCTCCTACAATACCTTGAAAGAGGTGTTTATTTTTACTCAAAGTATAAGAAAGTACGACATTTCCTGAAAGGGTGAGGCTGGAACTATTGTTCAGGTCGTATTTGCCCCGGTTAAATAACACGGTCGGGTCATTTACATCATTGTCATTATCTTTGATATAACTATAACTCATGGGCGACACATAAGCATCTGTACGGGCAGTTACGTTGCTGATTTTGAAATTTCCTTTGAGTCTCAGATTGGAAACTAATTCCCAGTTGATTCCGAAGTTATTGGAGAAATCGAGGTTCTCCTTGCCGGTAAAACTGCTCAGATATTTGGCTTCATATACAGGAGATAACTGAAAATCATTGATTCCGAGTCTCATATCGGCCGGAGCCACATTCTGAAGTGTTAAGGTCCGGTAATATTTGCCGTTTTGATCTTTTTCCCGGTGGTAGGGTAAGGCTTGGGTATAATTACTGAAATTACCATAAGGGGATTCCTGGCTGGTTACCCGGCTGAACTGAAGGTCATTGGTAATATTTAGTTTTTTGTGCTGGTATAATAATTTAGTTCCGGCGCTGACCTGGTTCCGTTCGGATCCTTTCATAACGCCCTTGGTTCCTCCTCCGCCCAGATTGATCTGGTACCGGAGGGTTCCTTCTTTTTCCTTTTGTTTTTTTACGCTGCCTTCTATGAAGAGGGAATGGCGGTGTTGGAATGCAACTTGCAGAGGTTTGGATAACCAGTATGTGTTGACCCCTGCCATGATCTCTTTTTTGATCACATTATAAGAATTGAGTTTATTGCCTGCATCTTCCCCTGGAGTGGAAGCGTCGAATATTCCTGCCTGACGTTGGAACTCCAGCACTTCAGCTGCATCCATCAGGTTGTAGGAACTCAGATCCGGAACCTGTATACTTCCGTTGAATGTGTAGCTGATCTGTAATTTTCCTGCTTCCGGATTTTTACTTTCAATAACAATCACCCCGTTTGCTGCCCGGGAACCATAAATAGCTGCTGCCGAGGCATCTTTTAATATGGTGACATTGGCGATCCGGTTCATATCGAGATCGTATACTTTTTCGACAGTGATTTCGAAGCCATCCAGGATAAAAATCGGAAGGCTGGTGACTGTTTTCAGATTACTCTCAGAAATTTCAGGAAAACTATTCTGTCCCCGGATTTCTATCCGGTCAGGAACCCGGTTAGGGTCGGAACCATACATGCCTCTTTCATCCACAACTTTGAACGACGGGTCGAATACCTTCAAGGCATCGAAAAAATTGGTATTGTTGATATTCCGTAACTCAGAACCTTTGACAACAACTGCTGTTCCGGTAAAACTATTTTTGGCTTTGGGATAATAACCGGTTGCAATAACGGTTTCCATTTCCAATACGTCCGGTTCCATGCGGACTTTCAGGTTCGGATTTCCCCCGATTTTTACCTGTATGGATTTATAGCCGATGAAAGAAAACAAGAGTTCATCCTGCAAAGAGGTCACCCGGAGAGTAAAGTTCCCCTTTTCATCTGTCACAGAACCGACGCTTTGTGCTCCGACCAGCACTACTGTGGCACCGGGAAGAGGCTTTCCCTTTTCATCCGTGACGGTTCCTGTAATCTTTACATTATGAGGTTTGCCGTGTTGTGCTGCAATATCATTGGCGACAGAAATGACAATGGTGTTATTGATGATTTCAAACTCCAGGTTCAGGGGAGTTAATATTTGTTTCAGTGCTTCATTTAATGGTAGATTGGAGATGGATACCGTAACATTTTTACGGGTATTCACTTTTTCTTCATTGTAGAAGATTTTATAACCGGATTGTTCCTTGATTTCCTGAAAAACCTCCCGGAGTTGTTGTTGACGGAAATTCAGTGTCAGATTTTTCTGGGCTGTTGCTTCCAGGTTCAACAGCAACCATCCGCACAGAAACAACGGGAATAATATGATATATTGATACTTATTCATTTCCTTAAATTTTAAGTCAGAGTCTATTTTACTGATAATCCGTTGGCCGGAATCGGGAATGTATAGTTGGCTGCAGGCATATCTGCCAGGGTTCCGTCGTAACGTGTCAGCTGAGTATCATTCATGCGTTTATGGAAGAAGAAAAGCTGTCCTTCTCCGTAAAATTCACGATGGTATTCTGCCCGGATCTCTTGTTGTAAACCTGTTTTTGTAAGTGTACCGGCGGTTTTCATATCCTTGACAAAACTAATGTCCCGGTTGTTTTGTAATTCAATGATCCATTCCGCGGCTTCATTGGTGCGGTTGAGTTCATTGAGGGCTTCTGCGGCGATCAGGGCCACTTCTCCCAGTTTTATAAAAGGAATACGGACAGGTAATTCCTTAGCTTCATTGCTGGTGGAAGAGTAGCCGGATAATAAAGATTCGCGTGAAAATTTTTCGGACAGGATAAATTGGTCGGCCGTATTCGCTTTCAGGGTAAACCAATCTCTGTAACGGGTATCCTTTACGGAAGGATAAATGGTTGTAAAATCCCGTCTGGCCTCGATTTGCCGGGTTTTAAACAACCCTTCTGCAACCTGGGTCAAACCTGTAGGTCCGGATGCAATTCCAAAAATATGTTCCCGGGAGAAACTTTTATCGCTATTGTATTTACCGGGTCCGAAGTAATAGAAAATCTGGTAAGCTTCGTTCATTTTCCGGATGTGATTGAAAGTACTGTCGGCATAATTATAGGCTTCCTGATATTCTTTTTTATAAAGATAGATACGTGACAGTTCTGCGGTCACTGCATAATAGTTCATATGAAAAGTCCGGAGTTTGCGGGAAAGTTTTCCGGGTTGATCATCACTACTGGCATTGGTCGCCAGAAATAAAGGGTCGGTTTTGTACAAAAGTTTTTCGGCCTGTTTCAGGTCCTGGATGATATATTCCAGCACTTCTGCTGTGGAGAGTGCCGGGCCGGTTTGAGTCCCGAAAGTTTTCATATATGGTATACCTTTAAAGGAGGCGTCTACCGATGGATGGGGATGGAACATCCGGAGTAACTCGAAATGCAGTGCTCCTCTTAAAGCATATAATTCGCCGGTGATGATTTCGCGTTGATTGGTAAAATTAAAAATGATATCGGTTTTGAGGATATGCTCCAGTGCTTTGTTACAGGCTGCAATCGCATTGTACATATTCATCCAGATGTTCCGGATTATCTTTTGATTTTCACCGGTTGAATATGTATAAGTGGTTAACGAAGCGGTAGCTTCATTGTCCGGAACAAAGTTCTGGGCCATAAATTCCAGTGCGTACACTGAAAGTTGTTCTCCGTAAAGTGAGTTTTCCCGCAATTGAGTGTAAATACCGGCCAGGGCATTCAAAAATGCATCTTCGTCTGAAAAAAGCCGTTCTTCATCGATCTCACTACCTTTGGGCTGGATGTCAAACCAATCGTTACAGGCATTCAGTATCAATGCTAAAGATAATAATATAGGTATATATTTATTCATAACTCAGTTTCTTTAATTGGTTTTAAAAAGTTGCTCTGAGTGATACAGTCACTGTACGGGCAAAAGGGTAGGCTGTACCTCTCTGATAATCGGCAGAACTGTGGTGGAACAGCTGATTGCCAGTAAGGTATATGCTTAGTTGCTGCATACATAGTTTTGCGGCTGTTTCAGGAGTAAATTCGTATCCGGCGCGGATTGTGCCCAGGCCTATTTCGTTCTGTTTTTCAACAAAACCGGCCTGTTCCGTTGTTGCGGGGATATGGAGTGCACGGCGATCCATGTTATAAGCAGGATTTCCGTAGATACAGGAGGCTAATGTGGGATTGTATATTTTCCCTCCTGTACTGTAATAAAAATGAGTATTCAGATTCCATTGTTTCCAGGAAAACCGGAATCCGAAGGTCCCTTTTAATTTGGGATCCATTTTTCCCATATCGGTCAGTTCTTTTAACGCAGAGCCGTAATCGTTTCCTTCTGCCGTTTCACTGATAGCTTTGTTATAGAGATTCCGGAAGTATTCAGGCACTGAAGTGATTTTGTTTTTATTGTGTATTCCGTTGGTAAAAACATTCAGACGTAAGCCCTCCGCCTGCCTGAGTACATCCACAGATAAAGTATATTCTATTCCGCTGTTCCGGATGCGTCCCCCGTTTCCCGGCATATTCTCAAATCCGGTGGCCAGAGCTGCCGGAACGATAAGCGGTAGATTACGGGTAGTATTGTTGTAATAATTAAATCCGAACGATACTCCGTGGGATGTTGCCTGAAGGAATATGTTTTTGCTTTGTGTGGTACTCCATTTCAGGGATGGATTAGCCAGAGCATTGATTTGAGTTCCAATCAGATAGTAATTATAAATGTATTCATTGCCGGTATTGTAGTAATATGTCAGAGTATGTGCCTCTTCGCTGAAATCTGTATGACCACTGGTGCCGATAGCAGCCTGTAAGGTCAGGCGGTCGAAACAGGAATTGTTTTTCAGGAATTTCTCCTGATGGAGATTCCATTGTACTGCACCTCCGTAGAAGATTGCTCTACGCTTATCGGGGGCTAACCGGGAAGACTTGTCCGCCCTCATGTGGAATCGGGCTTCATAACGGTTGTCGAAACTGTAACGGGCAGTCAGAATTCCGCTTAGCATCCGGTCGTATTCTTCGCGGGCATCTGGTTTCAGGGAGGGATCGTAAACAGTGGCAAAAGAGATGAAACCCATGCGGTCGATGGGAATACCTACGCCTGCATAAGTATCGTAATCGGATTTTCCCTGAAATACATTCATACCGATATGGGCTCCAAATACAGAACGTTTATAGGAATTCTCATAGCTTAGGTTTACCTGTCCTTCATAAGTGAGCCGGTTGTTGTGGGTGATTTCATATGTACCGGCATTTTTGCTTTTATCGGAGGATAATTTAGAAAATAAATAGGAATCGGGAGACAGGTAAAAGTCGTTTTGTATATGATCACGTACGAAAGTAAAACTTCCTGTCAACCGGAACTGTTCCAGAAACGAATAGCTAGCTGAGAAATTATCATAGAGGTACATGGATTCCTGCTTTGAAAATGAACTCAGAGAAGTTTCATAAAGCGGATTTGCCTGTTCATTGAAGCTGTTTTCACCTAAAGCGGTGTATAACAGGCCTTGTGTATCCCGTCCGCTATAGTAAGGATTTATAGTACCATAGTAATTAAAGCTGCCGTAAGGTGAAGCTTTGGCATAGATTTTATCGACACTGATACGGTTGGAAAGTATCAGTGAACGGTAACGGTATTCCAACCATGCATCTGCCCCATAAATGTCCCGTTTGGATTGTTTCATGACCCCTTCTGTGCCCGGAGCTGCGCGTAGGGTAAACTTATAGCGGACAAATTCATCTCCTCCGAAAACGTCGATTTTGTGCCGGTGGCTGAATGCAGTCTGGAGGGGTTCTTTCAGCAAATTGGTATTTATTCCCTCTGCAACTGCGGCTTCCCTTGTAGCGAGCAGTTGTTCCAATTCTTTCTGTTCCGTAGGATCTTC
>CAJMQA010000209.1 GCA_905215395.1 uncultured bacterium
AACGAAAATGCGCCATTGACACCGGTGACGGTTCCCTGTAAAGTCCCCTTGAAAAGTCTGTTTCCTCCCGGCATGGGTTGTTTGTTTTCATCCAGGACTTTCCCTTTTAAGACCCCCTGAGGCGTTTGTGCTACCGGAAGGATCCGGTCGTGGGTTTCGGTTTTTGGGGAAGGTGCCGGGTCCTTTTTATAGAGCACCACTTGGCGGTCGACAATGGACCAGGATATGTCGGTTTTTGAAAAAATAGCGTTTAATACATTTTCAATGTTTTCTTCCTTTATGTGCAGAGTGATGGGTCTGGATGCGTCTATCAGCTGGTGGTTGTATACGAAATAATACTGGCTTTGACGTTCGATCTCCTCTAGCGCTTGTTTTAGCTGTACATTTTCTAATGTAAGGGTGAGTTTCTGGCTATAACCGGCCAGCGCCTGAAAGCTGAAAAAGGAAGTAATAAATAAAAACAGGAAAATCCGTAAGATCCCGGATATATGAAACGGGGTATGAGGAATTCCCTTCAATCGGATTTTTGTTTTTCTTTTCATAAGCAGTTTGTTTTAGGTTTGTAGTATAGTTATCGAGCCATCATTTTCTTTTTGGTAAGAAATGGGAGCAGAAGCGGCTATGATATCCAGAATGTCTTCCAGACCTTTTTCTTTTTCAAAAGTTGCGGTGTAGATGTAATCACCTACCTGCTGATCTTTGATGTGAATAGTTGTATTGAATTTACGTTCCAGTTTCCGGACAATTTCCCGGAGTGGAATCTCTTTGAAGCTCAGTATCCCGGCTTTCCAGGAAGGGGCGGATTGATCACCGGCAGTCTCTTTCCGGATTTCTCCGTTTTTTTTGTTATAAGTCACCTGATCGTTCGGTTTCAGGCGGAGAGACCGGGAGGTCGTTCCGGTATTTTTATAATTTAATGTGATGATTCCCTGATAGAGGGTTGCTTCTATGGTGTTATCTTCGGCATAAGAGGAGAGATTAAACCGGGTGCCCGTGACATTGACATTGAGATTGGAGGTTTCTACCACAAACGGATGTGCTTTGTCGGATTTTACCTCAAAATAGGCTTCTCCGTCTAAAAAGATCTTCCGGTTGGTGCTGCTATAATCTTCGGGATAAAGAATCCGGCTACCGGAATTCAGCCACACCTTTGTTCCGTCGGCGAGGGTAATGTTACCTTCCAGACCTTTCGGTATCCGGATTTCTGTCGATGTTGTCTGTCCTGAGTCCGGTAAAGAAAAACTTTCCGGTGCGGTTTCAAAGAATAGCAGCGATATCCCCAGGGTAAAGATTGCGGTCACAGAAGCAGCAGTATATCCCACCCATCTGATTTTTTCCCAGCGGGCTTTCCGCTTGAACAATTTGGTTTTTAAAATTTGCAGATCATGCTCTGTGTCCGTATGCCGGTAGAGGTAGCCGATGGCAGAAAAGTGCCAGATGTATTTCAGCCGGTTGAATTCTTTTTTGTGCTTCGGCGATATGGTCAGCCATTCATAAATGCATTTATTCTCTTCTTCTGTAGATGTTCTGAGAAAGTATTTTATCAGCAGTGTTTCGTTAAATCCGGTTTCCATGGTGATGCGTATATTGTTTTGCATTATATCAATAAAACGAATTAGCAGGTGTTTTACCCTATGCCGGATTTAAAAAAATGGACAATTTTTTAAAAATCGAGTAAATTTTTCAACTCGGATTTCAGAAATAAAAGGGCTTTACTAATCTGAGCTTCAACTGCCTTTACGGATATTTGTAATTCTTCGGCAATTTCTTTGTATTTTTTATTTTCCAGCCGGTTCATCCGGAAGATTTTACGGCATTGGGGTGGTAATTTTTCGATGGCATCTGTTATTTTTTCTTCCAGTTCGTTGATGATGATTTCGTTGAACGTAAAATATTCATCATTACTATAAGCCAGGATTTTCTGTTCGTATTCCGAATGTGTTTTACTATGCCGGAGATGGTCAATGGCAGCATTGCGGACCATGGTGTACAGGAAAGATTTGAGTAATGAATAGTTGTCGTCAGAAAGTATTTTTTCCCATAATTTTATATATGTATCCTGAACCAGTTCTTTGGCAATTTCAATATCGTGGACATAGTGATAAGCATAGATACATAATTGTTTGTAGTACGTTGTAAATAGAAAGTTAAAAATATGGTTATATGTATCTGTTTATTTTTTATTTAGCTTCATGATTTGTGTGTAAAATGCTCATAAAGCTCCAAATATGTAAAAAATAATTTAAATAATCTAAATATTATGTTTGTTTATTTTGTTGAAAAGGAAAGCCACGGAAACCTATGAGTTTGTCGGTCAGAGGTTTCCGTGGCATAAAAAGTTCTGATTTCCCTTATTTGATATAGCTTTGAGCGAATTCGCGTCCGGCTCTCAGGGCCTTCAGGTTCATTTCAACAATGGTTTCTCCTTTGCGTGCGAAGATCGAGAGGATATTATTCTTTCCATCTTGGTACAGCACTTGACGGGTCGGGATTCCGCACAATAGCACTATTGTAGTTGTATTCTATGGATGTAATGTAGAGATTCATCCAGGGGGCAACGTAACCGGAGACGGAATTATAACGGCAATTTTCTGGAAAATTGGTGTTGGTATATCCCCGTATCACTTGTTTTTCCAGGCGCTTGTAATCCCACATCAGGATGCCTTCACCCCAGAATTCGATGCGTTTTTGCAGGAGCAATTCTTGGTTAAAGCTTGCCAGGTCGGTTGCTGTGCAGGTATACGAATTGTCGTTATAACGGTAAGTGTTCATGAAATCACTTAGTTTTTGGATGCCGGTAGAGACTCCGGAAGTATGGGCCAGGGCTTCGGCCTCAATGAAAAACATTTCCTCAACCCGCATCAATGGGATGCTGACAACGTCGCCGTTTTGATAGTTCTCCTTGTCTCCTTGTCCAGGACGGAATTTAAAGCCGGTATAGGCTGGATATTTGACCCAGTCGGTATTGGAGAGTCCGTTAGTTTTGTATTTCTCCGGGATGGGAATTTTTCTTGCATCGGCAGGATCGATCCAGGTCGCTTTTCTCCAGTCAGCATCATCGATGCGATCATACAGGTTTTTGCCAATCATCCGGAAAGCCTTATATTTTGGGTTGAATACTCCGTAATCTGTTTGGGCCATGGTACCGGGGAAACTCCAGTATCGCAACGAAGCAGCCCTGTCATTTTGCCCGACGATAATAGCGAAAATCCAGGCTTGGTTGGGAGTATTGAATCCATTTTTTTCATCGAACCATTCAGCCTTTGTAAGTGGTGAATAGCCTCCCGCATCTATTGCTTTGCGGGCATATTCAGCTGCCTTGGTATAGCAATCTGTTGCTGAGGAAATCGTTAAGTTGTCATATGCAGAAAGGGCTTTGTCAGATGCATGTGCCTGCATTTCGGACAGATCGGCGGGATAAAGTGTGAAACGTGAGCCTATTTCCAGCCACAACCGGGCTTTCAGTCCGTATATGACACTACGGTCGGCAGTGTTCTTGGCTAGTCGGGAATACTTTTCCAGATAATTTTCTGCCCGATTCAGATCTGTCAGGATAAAGCGATAGATCGCGTAAAACGGTACACGCGGGTTATGCCGCCCTTCTTCTTCGATGGTTTTTTCTGTAACGATGGGAACTGTCAGACCATGCAACGATTCGTCGTCGAGGCTGGTACCTGTGTGTTTGAATTCATACAACCGGCACAGATCCATATACATCATTGCCCGGTAAGCCAGGGCATTACCCAAGCTCCCGAGTGCTGTGGGCGAAGCATCAGCAGGGGAGACAATATTAATAAGCAGATTGGCATTATTGATCACATCATAATAAAAATTCCAGATATCGGCGAAAAACTGAGTGTCGCCAAGAAAATCGATGGTCGCAAAGGTACTGAAATAGTTATAGCTCATATCATACACAGGAATGTCTTCCAACATGGCATCCCGTGAAATCATCGTACTGACATATCCGCATTGCATGTCGTAATTTCTATATCCGGTAGTCATGCTGGCTATCACCGCATTGGAAAGTGCGCCGATGCCTTTGTCAGATCCTGCAATCTGTTTGTCTATAACGATAGACGAGGTGGGAAATGTTTCCTCGAGACAACCGGTGAGTAGCAGAATACCTGTACAGAAGGCAGCTATATATCGAATTACTTTTTTCATATCATGATCTTTTAGTATGTTAAAATTCTATGTTAATACCTCCGGAAATAGTACGCATGGGCGAATATCCCCCTGTAGTTACCGATCCGTTTAGGCTTGAACGCGGATCGAATCCTTTCCGTTTAGACCAGTAGGCTACATTATCGCAGGCAAAGTATACCCGGATTTTGCTTACCGTCAGCTTACGGCTAAATTTAAGAGGTAGCGTATAGCCAAGACTGATGTTTTTTAATGTCAGTGTGCTGGCGTCTGTCAGCCAACGGTCGGATATTCCGCTGACTGTTCTCTCGTTATATTCCCAGCAGGGAATATTTGAGTTAGGGTTATTTTCTGACCAGCTTTTTAGGATATCTTTATGGAAATTCCTTCCGGAGGAAGTGCTGGAGGGGGGGGACATTAATGTCTGATAACCGTAATCCAATGCTTTTCCGCCTAAGGAGTAAAGGAAATTTATACTGAGATCCAGGCCTGCAAAGGAAAAGTGGGATCCGAATCCTCCCGTCAGTTTGGCTTGGGCATTCCCACACATATAATAGTCGGCTTTGTCGTAAGAGGTTGTCTTTTTTTGTTCGCCTGTTTCCTTGTCGGTGAAATACCATTGAGATTTTCCCTCAGCCGATACGCCGGCATATTTTTTCAGGCGCCAGGAATAGAGTGGTAAATCCTGACCAAAAAAATAGTATCCGGAAAGATAACCTTTATATCCGTCGAGTTCCATGTGTTTGCGATCTTCGTGCAGATAAGCTACTTCGTTTTTATTGTGAGACAGGTTTACATTGAGTGACCAGTTTAATTTAGGTCTCTGGATTATTTCGGTAGTAAGGTCGATTTCCCAGCCTTTATTTGTCATATCGCCGACATTGTCGTAATACCCATCATATCCCAATGAGCTGGGAGTGACAAGGAAGGCTAGCATGCCGCTTGTCTTACGGTTATAGTATTCAATGCTTCCCGTTAAACGTTGATTCAGAACTCCGAATTCGATGCCAGCATTAAAAGTGCCGTTTTTTTCCCAGGAAATGTCTTTTTTACCTTTATTAGTGAACGTGAGAGACAGTTCGTCATTAACGCTTTGCAGGTTATAGAGATCGGCGTAACGGTAGTTGCCAATGGCATCGTTCCCTTGTTCTCCGTAGGAAAGTTTTATTTTCAGCAGGTTGAGCCATCTGCTATTTTCCAGCCAGTGTTCTTTGGTCAGTATCCAGGCTCCACTCACCGACCAGAAATTCCCCCAACGGTAATCGGGATGGAAAGTAGAAGAACCGTCGCGGCGGTAAGAGGCAGAAAAGAAATAAGTATTGGCGTAATCGTATTGTGTACGGATAAAATAGCCTTCCCGATTAGTGAGTGTGGAAGAACCATTGATATCCCCTTTTTTAATGGCACCATCGAGCTCCTGGTTTTCGAAATAAGAGAATACGTCTGTTTTGGTGCCACCTGTGCTAGTCGTCGTATTACGGGTATACTCGTGTCCCAGAAGGGTTGATATCGTATGTAGACCAAAGGCTTTGTTATAATTGAGTAATTGCTGGTAATTGGCAGAGTAAGTCCGGTAATGCTGAGCGGTGTATATGCCGTTATCCTGATTGTTGCCGTAAAAAGGATTTGTTGCGCTCGTTGCGCGATTCTCCGTATCAAAAATACTTGCATTGAGTGTGAGAATAAAATCCTTGAGGAAGGAGATATTCATATATCCCTGTACGTTAAACGAATTACTGTTATTCAGAGAGTTGTTCAGTAAATCAGCTTGTACTGGGTTGATAGATTGGTATACTGACCGCTGTAGTCCGGCATTGCTGCCGTCGCCGTAGTCGTACAGGGGACCGTTTCGGTCGGTCATGACGTTACCTTTTCCGTCACGGATAAACAGTGGGTAAATAGGAGCTATGTCCTGTGACACAGCAAATGAGCTTGCCATAGCGTTACTTTCATTATGAGTGTAAGCTATGTTACCCCCAATCCGTAACCAGGGAC
>CAJMQA010000210.1 GCA_905215395.1 uncultured bacterium
CAACCCCATTTACAATAGCATCCATCCAGGTCAATGCTTTCCCAGGCTCATCTGCCCAGATCAGACAGTTATCCGCCATCTTTACATATTCGTTTATCCCTTCGCGGTATGCTTTCAATACAGCCTTCATCTTTGACCCGTAACTCTTCCACACAGCTGCATTATCTTTCAGGACACGCCCGTATTCCTGAACCGCTTTGAAAAACCACATCGGGGCATCCACCGAATTGTATGCAGCATTTTCATTTTTACCGATATTGGGAAATAAACCGTTGTTCAGCTGCCGTGTCATAGTATCCAAAACCTCTTTACAAGCCTTCACATCATTAGCTGCAGCCAAAGTCAAACCCGGCAAAGCAATGAAAGTATCCCTTCCCCATCTGCCGAACCAGGGATAACCGGCTACAACTTCAGTATCCTTTCCCCTACGGACAATGAACTGCGAAGCCGAATACTTCAGACAGTTGACAAAACTATCCCGGGGAGCACGTCCGTCTACCAGTTTCTGGAATTTGGTCTTTAAACGACTTGTTACCACCGGTTCTACAGAAGCGGAAAAGACCACACTCTCCCCTTTCCTGATCGGGAATTCAAAATAACCGGGTACAAACAAGTCCTCCTGGTAATCATACCCCCGGTTCTTCTCTTCCAGGTATTCAATATTATAGTACCAATCCGGAATGGCAACAAAATCATTCTTTTTGCTGATCTGCATATTCAGAAAAGGAAAACCGTTATACAACTTGGAACGGATACCGTTTTCCACCTCCTGGTATTTTGTATTGGCCATCATATTGGCTTTTGACAGACCATGTATATTCCGGTAGGCCAGAAAAGGCTTCAATCGCAAGGTAGTATCAGAATGTGCATCCACTAACGTATACCGGATCAATACCTGATCTTCGTTATGTACCAAAACGATCTCTTTCTTCAAAATCACCCCTCCCACCCGGTATGTCAGGGTAAATACAGGTTCATATTCAAAATTAATGATATACTTATGTCCCCGGGGCTCATAATTGCCCGGATATTTGTGTATCCCCAGATTAAAATCCCGTTCGTGCTGAATAATTGTTTCATCCAGATTTGATAAAAGCACATGATTCTCGCCATTGAACTCATCTATGGGCACAATCAGTAAACCATGATACTTACGGGTATTACAACAGACAATCGTCGAGGACATATATCCCCCTGCCCGGTTCGTCGCTAAAACCTCCCGTTTCAGTGAATATTCCAGATTCACCAATTCGTCCTTATTAAATTTCAAATAAGCCATAATAAAATTTGTTAGTATCTTATGTTCTATCTCTTTCTTTTCTCCTGCTGCAATTGCAGAACAAAGCCGCACCGGGCAGGTATATAAAGACTCAGTATATTTCTCCCCTCCTCAAAAAGGGTAAAATGTTCCAGCCGGTCGTCAATCCGGTTAAAACCACTGAACAACTCACTGTCAGTATCCAATACCGACAGATATTTCCCGGGCTGCGCTTCAAACCGGTAATCTGAATACGAACACCCGGGATTAAAACTAAAGATAAACAGATAACTCCCCCGGCTGAAAATCAGTATCTGTTTCTCATTATCTCTTACGACAGCCTGCGGGATATGTTCAAAAAAACCGGGACTCTTTACCATCCGGATCATCGCTTTATCAAATTCATTCAAAAACCTGAACCTCAAATTTCTGTCATCCGCTAAACTCCACAATCTCCGCGCATGTTCAAAACTCCAATGATTACCTTCACGCGGGAAATCAATCCATTCGGGATGCCCGAATTCATTTCCCATAAAATTCAAATAGCCATCTCCGGCCGTAGAGATTGTCAGCAAACGGATCATTTTATGCAGCGCCATGCCCCGGTCCACACGTAAATTGTGGTCAAACACACTCATAGAATGATAAATATCCTTGTCCAGCAAACGGAAAAAGATCGTTTTATCGCCCACCATAGCCTGATCATGACTTTCTGCATAACTGATGGTATGCTCTTCCTCCCGTTTATTGGTGAGCTCATAAAACATATCCCCCACATGCCACTCTTCATCTTTTTTATCTTCAATCAATTTAATCCAATAATCCGGTATTCCCATACTCATCCGGAAATCGAAACCGATCCCTCCCTCTGCAAAAGGAGTTGCCAACCCGGGCATACCACTCATATCTTCTGCAAGGGTAATTACACAAGAATCTATTTCATGAATCAAACGGTTCGCCAGAGTCAGATAGGTAATGGCATTTTCATCCTGATTACCGTCATAGTAAAACTTATATTCGGTAAAATCCCTTCCCAAACCGTGGTCCCAGTACAGCATGCTGGTTATCCCGTCAAAACGGAAACCATCAAACTTATATTCCTCCAGCCAGTATTTACAATTCGACAGCAGAAAACCGATCACCTCATCTTTTCCATAATCAAAACAACGCGAATTCCATAACTTGTGTTCCCCCCTCTCCCCACTATAAAAATACTGGTCATAATCTCCTGCAAAACAACTCAAACCTTCCGTTTCATTTTTTACAGCATGTGAATGAACCAGGTCCATAATCACCCCTATGCCGTATCCATGTGCCTCATCAATCAGAGCTTTCAATTCATCCGGGGTACCGAAACGGGAACTCACTGCGTAAAAACTGGAAACCTGATACCCGAAAGAACCATAATAGGGGTGCTCCTGCAATCCCATCAACTGGATCATATTGTATCCCAGTTCTGCAATACGGGGTAAAATATAAGCCCGGAATTCATTAAAGGTGGAAACCCTGCGGTTTTCCATACTCATACCGATATGTGCCTCATAGATCAAAGGATGCTTTACTCTCCTTACCTTTGAATGACACCATTTAAACCTTTTTCCTGGCTCCCAGACCTGAGCGGAAAAAATCTTGGTGATATCATCCTGTACTGCCCGGATAGTATAAGCCGGTATACGCTCCCCACAGCCTCCGGGCCATTCCACCCACAACTTATACTCCATGCCATGCCACATTGCATCTTCCGGCAATTCTACTTCCCAAATCCCCCCTTCTTTCCGGTGCAGACGATAACTGTCTTTCCGTTGCCACGCATTCGATTCCCCTATGATATACATAGCCGTAGCTGTGGGAGCCCATTCGCGGAATACCCAATGCTTATCCGGCAAACGGTGCAAGCCGAAATACAAATGATTATTGAAAACATCAGACAAGCTCCTCTTCCCGTCCGTATATTCCAATTCCTTCAATACACTCATCTCATGCCGCCGGCGGATAAGAGGAAGGTAAGGCTCTAATAAGGGATCATTGACTGCTGTATTTAATCTCATTTCTTTCTGTTTAAATCATCATTCCGGTTAATGTATAGTCCACACGACTTTTACCTTAACACTAATTTACAAAATCCATTATATGCAGGCTTTATCAACTCAGCCAATTTTGTTATCTCTGCCTTACCGGATATTCCTAAACATACTACGCGGTTTACTTGAGAATGTTCCACTTAGATGAGAAATTATAAGCTCTTATTTCCAATACCGGAACACTCATCCTACTAACACCTCATATTATTTAGTTCAATTCAGCATTATAAAAGTAGGAACTAATCCACACATTTACAAATTTTTACCAATATTTTAATATCCAAAATTTGCATTTTACACAATTGTTATCCTTGTATTACAATTTTTACACAGATATGCTACATTTCAAAGTCAAACAAAAGCATTTTTTCATACATGCAGCCAACAATTCTTTTTTTACTAATTTTACAGCCGCAAATCAAACCTTCAAATGTGATGACACCTATTCTCCTGACCACTGCCTATTTTCCTCCCATTTCCTATTTTTCGGCTCTCATTCATTCCGAAACAACTTTCATTGAGCAATACGAGAATTTCGGAAAACAGAGCTACCGGAACCGTTGTGAGATCATGACCGCTAACGGAGTTATTCCTTTGACTGTCCCTGTTGCCAAAGCTAACAGCAAAACCCTGATACGCGATCTGAAAATTGTTTACCCCACCAATTGGCAGAAACTTCATTTCCGGGGAATAGAATCAGCTTATAAAAATTCGCCTTATTATGAATATTATATAGATGATCTGATGCCGTTCTTCGAAAAGCAGGAAACCTATCTTTTAGATCTGAATATGTCTATACTGGAAAAAATGAAGGAATTTATAAAATTTACGACAGAAATCCGGTTAACAGAAGATTATATCCGGGAAAATGACCCCACTTATTCAGATCTCAGAGGAGCCATACATCCCAAACCTTCCCACCGCAAACCCGGTGCCGAATTTCCAGCCCTTCCTTACCGGCAGACTTTCAGCGACCGGCTTCCCTTTACTCCCGGCTTGAGTATCCTTGACCTGCTTTTTTGTACAGGGCCGGAAGCAAAAAAATACCTTTAAAAAACGTGGGATATTCCCTGGGGATACCGGAACATAAGGTCCCTGTCAATCGTTTATGATCCGTTTGATCACTTTCAGATTATGCGTATAACGCTTCAAGTCTTCATTGAAAATCCCCTGATGGTCAATTTTATCTACACGCACCCGTCCGGAAGCATGGATAATCCGGTTTTGCTCCCAGATAATCCCGACATGGGTAATGGCACCGGCATCATCCCCGAAAAATGCCAGATCTCCGGGCAAGGCCTCTTCCACAAAAGAAAAATTTTGTCCGCACTCCACCTGTTGTGAGGCATCCCGGGGCAAATTTATACCCGCAATACGGTACACCATCTGTACCAGCCCCGAACAATCAATCCCATACGGCGTACGCCCGCCCCACAAATAGGGGGTATTGTAATACATCAAAGCATAACCGATAATCAGGTCCCGCAAGCTGTCAATCCCAACCTCTTTCAGTTTGCTGATCAATGTATAAGTATCCTCACCGACCAACATTTTCCGGGTATCTGCATTCAAAAAAGGAAAGACACTTCCTGAAACAATCAGTTTATTACCATAATCCCCCTCTTTCACAACAATATTAAAAACTTCGGTAGCCAGAACAGGTTCTTCGGAACGGTAATTCTCAGCATACTCATCGCTCACCGGCAAATGCATTTTCCGGTCTATCCATCCCTCATAATTATCATGCAATAAACGGATATATACCCATTTATCAGTCACTTCCAGTACTTCATATAATTCTCCGAAAAGAACCTGTGAAACCATCTCACTTCTCTCCGATTTTTCACTCCGCATCGGAATGATACTCAAGTCTGAAATACCAAAAGCCATACAAAATATTTTTACATTTTGAAATCAGAAGACAAATCTACAACTTTCCATCGGCATAACAAGCAGATTACAGCAAAAACAGCACCAGCAACTGAGCACTCAGTACTCTTAGAAACATGGTCAGGGGATACACGGTCGCATAACCTACCGCAGGCATATCATTCCCTGCCACTCCATTGGAATAGGCAAGGGCTGGCGGATCGGTCGTACTCCCAGCTATCAGCCCCATAATAGTAAAATAATTGATCTTATAGATCCAACGGGCAATAATACCTACAATAATCAGAGGTAAAAAGGTAATGATAAATCCATACCCAATCCAGGCATATCCTCCTCCGTGAACAACAGTATCCACAAACCCGGCACCTGCATCCAGCCCGACACAAGCCAGAAATAAAGAAATACCGATCTCCCGGAGCATCAAGTTCGCACTCATCGTCGTATAAGTCACCAATTTATAATGAGGCCCGAATCTGCTGATCAATATGGCAATAATCAAAGGACCGCCTGCCAGGCCCAATTTTACAGGCTGTGGAATACCCGGGAAAGTAAAAGGAATACTCCCCAGGAATATACCCAGAGCAATTCCCAGAAAAATAGGCACCAGATTGGGTTCTCTCAAACGCTTGAGCTGATTCCCCAGAATTTTCTCCACGTGGGTTACATTTTTTTCTGTACCGACAACAGTAAGCCGGTCTCCGATCTGAATTTCCAGACCGGGAGCAGCAACTAAATCTACCCCGGACCGGTTTACCCGGGTAACATTCACCCCAAATCCTCCCCGCAGATGCAGCTGTCCCAATGTCTTTCCATTAATTTCACTCCGGGTAATCATAATCCGGCGGACAATCAGATTGGTGTCCATAT
>CAJMQA010000211.1 GCA_905215395.1 uncultured bacterium
TATAAATTTACATTTTACATTTATTTAACGCACGTGCAGCTATTTTTATTAACTTTAAAAGCTCACATTATAAAGAGAGTGTTTTTTTTATTGGTAACTATATACATCTTTACAGTATAACCCTTGTAAAAGGGGCAAAAGGATATTAAGACTTTATTTATTCCTAGAATGAGGAAACAAATATTTAAGAACTATTGCTGGTAATGCTAATATATTAGCAGTTGCAGTTGTTAATAAAGCTATAAATACAGGATCAGAAATTTTATGAACACATTTATCGCAAGGATTTAATTGCTTAAATGAAAAAGATATAACGAACCATTCCCAAAAACCAAAAACAGATTTTATGTATCAGCCAACTATTTGAACTTTTTCTCCAAATCCTCTGTTGAAATACATTCCGTATGCCGGAATATTTCATGCCCTTTTTTATCTAATATCACCTGGGTCGGAATCAAGGCAATGCCAAAATATTCCGAAATCTGCCTGTTTTCGGGTTTCATCACATTAACAAAGATAACGTTCACTCTATCTTTATACCTTGTCCTCACTTCTTCCATCACAACCTCCATTTGGCGGCAAGCGTGACAACCTGTAGAGCCGAATTCAAGGAATGTGTAATCGTACCCACCACCATTTTCAGCATAGTTATATTTCCTATTAATGGATTCGTTTAGTGTGTCTTTAGTGACTTCGGTAAGTTGATTTATTCTGTTTTGAGATATAAACCCAACCATATTCTTTCTAAAGAAAATAAGCGCAAAAAACAGGAGAATGATTAATCCGACAGGGATATATGCCTTATATTGTTTCATCATAACTCAGATTCATTTTAAAGGAAACCAACTGCGTGTATTGTTGGCTATTTTTACAAGCATAAGCATGACCGGAACTTCCACCAATACCCCAACGACAGTTGCCAAAGCTGCACCCGATTGCAGGCCGAACAGTGATATTGCCACTGCAACCGCCAACTCAAAAAAGTTACTTGCCCCGATCATCCCCGTTGGAGCAGCAACGTTGTGAGGAAGTTTTGCGGCTTTCGCCCATCCGTAAGCCACAAAAAAGATCAGAACGGTTTGCAAAATCAACGGGACGGCTATCAACAATATGTGTATGGGATTGTTGAGGATCGTCTCTCCCTGAAAGGAAAAGAGAATAACCAAAGTGAGCAGCAATCCCCCAATGGTAAAATTATCGAATTTCTTTACAAATACGTTGTTAAAGAAATCCACTCCTTTGCGTTTGATGACCACAATACGTGTAATCATACCAGCTGCAAGAGGAATAACCACAAACAACAGAACCGATAACAGTAGTGTATCCCAAGGTATTTCAACCCCTCCGACACCCAATAAAAATGCTACGATGGGTGCAAATGCCACTAAAATAATCAGGTCATTTACAGCGACCTGGACTAACGTATAGGCAGCATCGCCTTTGGTCAGGTAACTCCAGACAAAAACCATTGCTGTGCAGGGTGCTGCACCAAGCAATACTGCTCCTGCCAAATATTCATACGCCAACTCTGCCGGAATCAAAGCTTTAAATATCGCACAAAAGAATAGCCAAGCCAGACCAAACATCGTAAAAGGCTTGATTAACCAATTTGTTACACAGGTAATCAAAATACCTTTCGGACGTTTGCCTACATTCCTGACACTTTGGAAATCAACTTTAAACATCATTGGGTATATCATCAACCAGATCAATATGGATACCGGGATGGATACCTTAGCATACTCAAATTTACTTAATACTTCAGGCATAATTGGCAGATATTGCCCTATGCTTATCCCGACAATGATACACAATGCCACCCACAATGTCAGGTATCGTTCAAAAAAGCCAATGCCTTGCTTCTTTTTCATAATAGTGAAACTTTATTTTTTAATTCCTCCAGATAAAAATCATATTGTCATCACTGTATGCTTTTCCACTCAACGAGGGCTGTGTTATTGTTAGAGAGTTGCCTTACTTTTTCTATCCATTGCAATTCACTTTTCGCTTTCGTCTTTAAAAACGGATTTTTAGTTTGTGTCAGGGAAAGGCAGGAATTGACAACCCACCATTTGTTATTGATTCCGGCTCTCTGCAAATCTTTTTGCAGGCGTTCGGCTTCAAATACAGGGGTCGCTTCAGGAAGAGTTATAATGACATCCTCCGTTTCTTTCGGATTTCTTAGCCGGGGCAGGAGTTTTGCCACAGCACCGGATACTTCGCCTTGTGTCCGCTCCACCTCTTTGTGATAGCTTTGCGTTGTATCCAACAATAACAAAGTATGTCCGGTAGGTGCGGTGTCTATAACAACGATTTCATTTTCCGCTTTATCCACAATCTCAGCAAAGGCTTTGAATATCGCTATTTCCTGCGTGCATGGAGAACGTAAATCTTCTTCGATATACTCCATATCCGCCTGTGACATATTGTTGGCATGTGCTTTTGTCCGTACTTCATTTTTATAGGCTTCGAGAACTACTGCTTCGTCTATTTTGCTTACATCAATCCCGGCCTCCATTGCCAGGTCATAGTTAATGTGATTGGCCGGGTCGGTAGTGGTCAGATGAACCTTTGCCCCGAGTGCATTCAGCTTTAAAGCAATATTGGTTGCCATTGTCGTTTTTCCTACGCCACCTTTGCCCATTGTAAAGACTACCCTTTTACCGGAAGTGAAAAGGTCGTGAACCAAATCATCAATATCTTTCTCTCCTGATAAAGGAGTGTAATTTACATCTGCATCTAGATGGTCTTCCGATAACATCCGCCGTATATTTTTGATATTGGATAAGTTGTAGGAACGTAACGGAACGCTGTATTGCGGATAGCCTTTCAATGTTTCAGGCATAGCAACCAATGCTGATTGCTGGCGTCCGGTGATTTGATCTGAAACAGTATCATCATTATCCGTTTGTTCCAATATTCCGTTGATGACAAGAATCTGATTCTTAATTCCGAGTAATTGCAATTCATGTGAAGAACGGGCAGCTTCTTTCAAAGGGGCAGCATCAGGGCGGCTCACCAATACCAGACGGGTTACGCTTTCGTCTGCAAGTATCGTTACGGCTTTTTTGTAAATATCTTTACGTTCTTCCAAACCGGATAACTGGCCGAGGCATGAAGCTCCATGAGTGCTCTCGTTGATGAAGGTACTCCATGCCGAGGGGAGTTGCAGCATACGCAAGGTATGTCCGGTAGGTGCGGTGTCAAAAATAATATGGTCGTATTCTTTCTGCTTTGTCGCATCGGTAATGAAATCTGAGAATTCATTGAATGCAGCAATCTCAATCGTACATGATCCGGACAACTGCTCTTCCATATTCTGAATCACACTTTCAGGCAGTTTACCCCGATAAGGAGCAATTACACTTTCCCGGTACTCTGCTGCTGCTTGTTCGGGGTCGAGATTTACGACTGTCAATCCCGGGACTCCGGCAATAACCGTACCATGTCCGTTCAGTTCTTGCGAAAAAACATCCTGTAAATTGGATGCCGGATCGGTACTGATCAATAGGATATTTTTCCCCTGGTCTGCTAATCCGATTGCTGTTGCACAAGCTATCGAGGTTTTCCCTACGCCACCCTTACCTGTAAAGAATAAATACTTGGTAAAATCTATTTGGGATAAATCGAATGTTTTCATTGTTGTTTTTATTTGCTAAGTGGTATAAAATTCAATGCAATTCCTGTCCACTCTGTTAATTGTTCATTGGTCGGGTAACCCTTTTCTACTGTGATTTTTCCATCGACAAGTGTTATGGGAAGTCCTTCCACGCCTTTGTCTTGTAGATATTTGTTAACTAATTCATTGGATACATATACCTGAGGTTCATCACGTAAGTTGTGCCTGATTATATTTACTCCTTGCCGTTTCAAAAATTCAACGGCAGCAGCAATTCTCATTAAATCGGGATTGATGTTCGGTCCGCACAAACCTGTCGGGCAACACATAGCCGGATCAAATATTTCTATTGTCTTCATTTTGTTATATAATTAGTTGTTTCACAAATAAAAAATTGTCGCATAATAAATACCAACTGCTATAAAAAGTAATGCCACCACTTTTGAGAACCATTTTTGGAATACCTGCATACGATTGTAGAACTTTCCCAATCCGGCAACACTATAAGCCAATATCCATGCAACAATAACAACAGGCAGCCCCGTTGCTATGGCAAAAACAACAGGCAACCAATATCCCCCTATTTCAGCAGCAGCCATCGGCATTAACATTCCAAAATAGAATACTCCGCTGGTCGGGCAAAAAGCCAGAGAAAATAATAACCCAAGCAATAACGCACCTAAGCCGCCCTTGCTTTTAAGCTTATCACCACCTTTACCACTGAAGCCAAACTTCGGAAGATTTAATTTATGCCCGAAAAGCATGAATAATCCGATCAGTATTAATGTCGGAGCAACCAACAGTTCTCCATATTGGGAAATCATTTTCTGTATAGCAAACATACTTGCGCCCTCCCGTAAAATAGGAATAAGAACAAACCCGAGAGCCGTATAAGCTATAACCCTGCCGAGAGTGTAGAGAATGCCACCCCAAAAGATGCGATGCCTGCTTTCAATATCCTTGCTGATATATCCTATAGCAGTTATATTTGTAGTCAAAGGGCATGGGCTAATTGCCGTTAAGATCCCAAGTAAAAAAGCCGTAAAAACAGGAATGTTGCTATTTTCCAATAAAGATTGCAAAAACTCCATAAGGGTTACTTTAGTAATTCGTTTATTTTTTTCTTCACTCCGGCTTTGAATACATCAGGAGAACTTTTAGCATTGGAGAAACCGAAATCGGTCATGTTATTTTTAGTTTCCTTACCGTCTTGCCATTTATTCACAAACAATGATGACCAGGTGACTTCGTATTTATCTGCTATTTTTTCTCCCTCCTTGGTAGAAATGTCAATCTCTTTAAATACCACTTTACCGTTTTTAATCTGCTCTGCAAAATCTGCTTCGATCAGCTCCTTTGTCAGTTTTTGTATGGCAACACAAGTGACACAACGTTGTTTCCCATGAAAATAAAGCACTTCGACATAATCTTTAGACGTATTATTTTTTATTTCCGGAAGAGAGCCCATCCGGGAACTTGCTTTCAGATTATTTCCCAGTAAAAGCAGGGAGATCATTGACAGAGTAAATAAGATTGATTTCATTGTAGCTATATTTATCGGGTTAATATTTGTTTGACTTCTTCCAGAGAGAGAACTTTCCCGGCAGATTCTACTTTTCCGTCTTTCACTAATGCCGGAAGTCCTAGAATGTTGTATTCCATAATTTTTAGAATATCCTCTTCTTTTGTAAGAGTAATATTCTGTAAACTGAGTTCTGAAATCGCTTTTTGAGTAATGGCATATAAAGCCTTGCAATTCGGGCAGCCTATTCCTAAAATTTTAATTTCCATTTTTCTGAGTTTTAGGGTTCATATAATAGTAAAACAGTTCTTTATTTTATCATTTCGTGTTTCGCCGAACTACGAACATTGTTTTCACAAAAAATCTGTTGTTGTCAGCAACAGGATTTTTTAGCTTTACAATTGCAGAAAAAAACTGTAAATAAACGTTGTGCTTCCTCCCAATTTGCCCGGTTAATACAATATTTCACTTTAGGGGTTTCAATTTCTCCCTGTATCAATCCGGCTTCTTTCAATTCTTTTAAATGTTGTGAAACCGTTGCTTTAGCGATAGGTAATTCTTCATGAATATCTCCGAAATAGCAGGTATCCCGTCCTGCTAAAAACTGCAATATAGCCATCCGCGCCGGATGCCCCATTGCTTTTGCATAGCGGGCTATCCGTTCCTGTTCGTCTGTATAATCTTTTTTCATCACCATAAATCTTCTTTATTGTTCGCAAAATTACGAACATTATTTTAAATAGCAAATATTTTAATGAGAAATCCTACTATAAAAATAATGAATACTTTTATAAAATAGCCGAATTTATCAACCTGATAACCTCAGGCGAACCGGAATCTGCAATCAACAGCCACAAAAACTCACTGATCACTCTTGAAATCATGGATAAAATACGCCGACAGACAGGAGTAGTTTATCCGGCAGATAAAAG
>CAJMQA010000212.1 GCA_905215395.1 uncultured bacterium
TATCAGCGTTTTGATGTAAAATCCCATCGGGATGACTGGGGGGCCATTTTGCATACCCGTTTTACTGGTAAACATAATGATTTTGCAATAGGTGGCGAGTTTAAAAACGGGAGTATTGATGGTGGCGACCATTATGTAACTTCACCTGATGTAGTCTTGAACAAGGGTACAATGACTATTGTTTCTGTATTTGTTCAGGATGAACTGAATTTTTGGAAAAAGCGTTTCTGGTTACAGTTGGCTGTCCGTTATGATAATGTTCTTTTTCACAAAGGTTGGTTTGAAGCGGAAGGTGATAATGTCGCTGATTTTAACAGCTATAACGGAGCTTTGAAAAGTAATCGTTGGGAGCACATTTCCCCCCGTGCTGCCTTACGTTTTAATCCGGCAAAATCTATTTCTATGTATGTGTCTTATTCTCAAGGATTCCGGGCTTCTATACTGGATGACCTTTGCCGTTCGGGCTGGATGTGGGTTGGACCGAAAATAGCCAATCCTGAGCTGGGACCTGAGAAATTGGATAATTATGAAGTTGGCGGAACTTTTTGGTTGACAAAACGTTTTTCCATATCTCCTTCCTTTTATTATGCCAAAGGACGTGATTTTTTGTATTATATCGCAACCGGAGAAAAAATGTGGGGAAAGAGGGATATTTTCCGCCGGGAGAATATATCCAAAGTTGATATGAAAGGTTTGGAAGCCGATATAGATTATACGCCGGTAAATGGCTTGAAGGTGAATCTGAATTACTCTTATAATGATCCCAGAATTAAGGATTTTGATAAAAAAACGGAATTAAATGATAAAGTGTTGACTTACGCACCTAAAATACAGGTAAAAGGATATGTTTTGTGGACTGGTGGGTTTGCAGATTTTATGATTCGGGGATGTTATAAATCAAAACAATATACTTCTGAAGATAATTCGACTGCAATTCCCGGATTTACCGTATGGGATGCACAGATCTCGAAATGGTTTTTCAGGCACCGGCTGTATGCGGGAGCAGAGATTATCAATATGTTTGATAACAGACATATGAATACAAAAGATTATATGTCTGCCGGGCGGTTGATGAATATAAAACTGGCAGTGAATATTAATTGATAATGGATGCAGATGCCTATGAGACCAATAATTTATATTTTCATATTCTTGTTTTGTTGTGCTTGTGGAGCCCGAAGTGGCTCCAAAGCTCCAGCCCGTATAGTTACTGATGCTCTTGGGCGTCAGGTTTTTCTTCCTGATACGGTCGGGCGCGTTGTTTGTGTCCGTTCATCGGCGATTCGGCTTATAACGTATGCCGGAGGTGCGCCTTTCATCTGCGGTATTGAGGAGCAGGAGGCCCGTCCCAATGAGTTTACTCATATTTTTGCTCATCCGGAGTTGGCGGGAAAGCCTGTTATCGGACCGGGGATGGGAGGAGATCCTGAGCTTATTATGGGGGTACGTCCCGATGTGATTTTTATGTCTTCTACTACTTCCGGAGATGCGGACGAATTACAGCGGCGTACAGGTATACCTGTTTTTACAATAGAATATGGAGATATTGGCCGTAATCGCGAGACATTTTATAATTCCTTGAGACAAATCGGAAAAGTTCTCCGAACGGAGGCAACAGTTGATTCCCTGATCGGATATACGGAGCTTCAGATCAAAGAGTTGTACGATCGTACTGCTGGTCAAAATAAAAACCGGAATGTGTATGTGGGAGGGATTTCTTACAAGGGACAGAAAGGAATTGCCTCCACAGATCCTTATTATGCTGCTTTTGAATTTCTGGGAGTGAATAATGTTGCTTCACAGATAGATTCTGTTTATGTGTCCCCGATTACTGGAACTTATATTGATTGGGAGCAGCTGATGGATTGGAATCCGGATGTTATTTTTATTGATGCCGGTGGCTGGCCATTGGTGGAGGAAGATTTTAAAACACGTAAAGGATTGAATAAATTATTGAAGGCATATAAAAATAAGCAGGTGTATTCTCTCTGGCCCTACAATGCCCATCACTCCAATTTTGAAGTGATGCTGGTGAATTCCTGGTACGCTGGTAAGGTGCTTTTTCCGGAACAGTTTACTGATATTTCTATAAGAGATAAGACCAATGAGATTATGAATCATTTTGTTGGTGCCCCGATTGGTGCTGAGTTGGTAAATTGCTGGGGGAACTACCGGGATGTTTTGATTGAAAAAAGTGAAAATCATGAGCGATGAAATCCTGATTCAATATAAGAGATACCGTATCCGTACCCGCTTGTTTATCTGGAGTATGCTGGTGCTGTTAATCCTGATAGGTATTGTTGCATTGATTGCCGGATCGCACCGGATCGCATGGCAGGAATTATGGGCTTTATTCTATGGGGATGGAGTAGAGATGAACCGGCAGATTATCCTGAATATTCGTCTGCCGAGAATTCTGGCGGCTGTCATTACAGGAATAATTTTGTCTTTATCGGGGGTTGTCATGCAGATATTATTGCGAAATCCTCTTGCTTCTCCCTATACGTTAGGAATATCCAACGCTGCAGCCTTTGGAGCTTCTTTCGGTATTGTTTTCCTGGGGGCAGGAGCAGGGGTTGTCCGTTCTTCGGATTTATTTATGATTACTAATCCTTATGTGGTGACCTTTTCCGCCTTTCTGGGAAGTCTTTTGGGTTTGGGGATTATTTTATTGATTATTAGGGTCAAACGGGCTTCTGTAGAAACAATTATTTTATCCGGAGTTATCATCAATTCGCTTTTTGGTGCTGGAATAGCTGTTATGCAATATCTGGCCAATAATGTGCAGTTAGCTTCTATTGTATTTTGGAATTTCGGGGATTTGGGGCGTAGCGATTGGTATAAACTGATTTTTCTGGTGGTCGTTCTGATTCCTGTGATGGTTTATTTCTATTTAAAACGCTGGGATTATAAAGTTCTTGGTTCAGGCGATGATTATGCACAGAGTATGGGGGTATATCCCCAGCGGACGCGGGTGATAGGGTTGGTTGTTACCTCGTTGTGTACTGCAGTTGCAGTTTCTTTTTTCGGAGTGATAGCTTTCGTCGGCTTGGTTGTTCCGCATATCGTCCGGAAGTGTATCGGAGATAATGAAGAATTTCTGATACCGGCTTCTGCAGTTTTTGGAGGAATGTTTCTGCTGCTGTGTGATACCATTGCCCGGACAATTATTTCACCCATTATCCTGCCTGTAGGAATATTAACTTCATTTCTGGGAGTCCCTTTGTTTTTATTTTTGTTGGCACGCAAGGGAAAGACATAAAATGTTTAAATAGTAAATTTTATCGTTATGCAAGTTCGGGCAGAGAATATTTCTTTTAATTATGGTAATTCCCCGGCATTGAAACAGGTTTCTTTTAATGTTAGTTCAGGGGATATGCTGGCTATAATCGGTCAGAACGGTTCCGGCAAAAGTACATTACTGAAATGTATCAACCGGATATTGAAAATCAGTGCCGGAAGTATATGTATTGATGATATTCCTTTAATTTCTATACCGGCTTCCCGATTGGCCCGGATGATAGCCTATATTCCTCAAACGGAAGAAACGGTCAATGGAATAACAGTATTTGATACGGTACTGTTGGGGCGGAAGCCTTATATCGGTAGCCATCCTACAAATGAGGATATGAAATTGGTGTCGCGTTTACTAACACGTCTGGAACTGAATCAGGTTGCGATGCGGTATTTGAATACCCTGAGCGGAGGCCAGCAACAACGGGTATTTATCGCCCGGGCTTTAGCTCAGCAACCATCTGTGTTATTGTTGGATGAACCGATTGCAAATCTGGATATTAGTCATCAGATGAAAGTGATGAATTTGTTACGGCAACTAACAAAGGAAGGTATGACGGTTATTATTACGATACACGATATTAATATGGCTGCCCGTTTTTGTAATAAAGCCTTGATGCTTAAACAGGGAACGGTTTTTGCCTCGGGTTTACAATCGGTATATACTCCGGAAAATATTGAAAATTTATACGATATACGGGTAGATGTTTTCCATCATAAAGACTGTATCTGTATTATTCCACAATAAACTTATATCTTAATGATTATGAACTCTTTATTAATTTTAATATTTATGATTATCTTAGAACCGGTAGGTTATGTACACAATGCGTGCACCACAAGTCAGGTGCCTGAATTCATCAAAAAAGAAATTACTGAGATTGAGATTTTGCCCGAATATGCTGACGGACTTGAGAGTATAGAGCAGTGTGAATTTCTGGATCTGGTATTTTCTTTTCACAAAGAGAAAAGAACAGACTTACTGACCCGGGTCAGGACAGGGGAGGTCAAAGGGGTATTTGCTTCCCGTTCTCCGAAACGTCCCAATCATCTGGGGGTTACTACAGTGAAGTTACTCAGGCGGGAAGAGAATAGACTTTACATTGCAGGGGCTGATGCTTTGGATGGTTCGCCTGTGGTGGATATAAAATATTGTGATACTTCTCTTTTTGATCAGCAGGAGGTACATCAGGCTATCCGTGTTGATTCTCCCAGAATAGATATTGTACGGCATATTATGGACAATAATACCCGGGAACTATTGTTGAAAGCTGCTCTATTACATGGTCATATCTGTCCTGGTTTAGCTTTAGGGGTGATGGGCGGGACATTGGTAATGCAGCAATTGTACGCTAAAGGCCAAGATCCACACGATTATACCCTGACTATGGAAATGCAGAATTGTCCGGTAGATGGAGTGATGTTTGTAACAGGATGTACTCCGGGGACTCACCGTTTCGTGTGGCAGAATCCTGAAAATATGTGTTTTTACCTGAAAGATGAGCTTGGAAAGGGCTGGAAAGTGACTCTGAAAGAATCTAACCGGGAATATATCAATCAACATGTTCAGGCAAATCTTTCGGCAGCAGATAAGGGGCTTGCGACCTTGAACCTGGATGTAGATCAAATTTTTGATATGGAGGAAATCAACTGAAGATAGATCATATGGAAAAATTATCCGGAGTAAAGATAATGCAAATCTTTTGACTTATCTTTGGAGTGTTAAGTCAATGATTAAACAAAAAGATAAACAAATGAAAAAGATGTTAGTTGTTGCAGGGCTTGTGGTGGCCCTGGGTGCATGCGACAGTTCCGGAGGAAATTCCGGATCTTCGGAAAATCCTTTCTTTACAGAGTATACAACTCCGTTCGGTGTTCCTCCTTTTGACAAGATTAAAGTGGAACATTATAAACCCGCCTTTCTGAAAGGTATGGAAGAACAGAAACAGGAGATAGACGCAATTGTCAACCAGCGTTCTATGCCTGATTTTGAAAATACTATAGTAGCTTTGGATCAGAGCGGAAATTTGCTAAAGAAGGTAAATACAGTATTTTCCGGTTTGAACAGTGCGAATACTTCGGATGAAATGCAGGCATTGAGTAAAGAGATGTCCCCTTTGTTATCAAAACACCGGGATGATATCAATCTGAACCCACGTTTGTTTGCCCGGGTAAAAGAGGTTTATGACCGTCAGAAGGATTTCGGCTTGAACAGGGAACAGACAGCTTTATTAGAAGAGACCTATAAGAATTTTGTCCGTGGAGGAGCTAATCTTGACCCGGAAAAACAAGAGAAATTACGGAAATTGAACAGTGAACTGGCTCTTCTGCAGCTTACTTTCGGACAAAATATGCTGAAAGAGACAAATGCCTTTCAATTGGTGATCAAGGATAAAGAAGATTTGTCCGGTTTGCCAGAGTCACTGATCGCAACAGCTGCAGATGTTGCTAAAAGTGTTGATATGGAAGGGAAATGGGTATTTACTTTGCATAATCCGAGTATCATGCCTTTTCTGCAGTTTTCTGAAAACAGAGGATTAAGGGAAAAAATATTTAATGCATATATCAATCGGGGGAATAATGGAAACGAACAGGATAATAAGGAGGTTGTCCGGAAATTGGTAACCCTGCGGCTGGAAAAAGCCAGATTGATGGGATATGATGATTATGCTGCTTTTGTGCTTGATGATCGTATGGCTAAAAATGCAGAAAAAGTATACCAGCTGTTGCAACAAGTTTGGGAACCGGCTTTGAATAAG
>CAJMQA010000213.1 GCA_905215395.1 uncultured bacterium
ACAGTCTATTCACGGGAAGAAGGTTCTGTTGCTGCCCCGACAGCTGGTTTGCATTTTACACAGCCGGTCCTGGCTGATTTGAAGCATAAGGGGATAGTGGTGGAGGAGCTTACGTTGCATGTAGGAGCAGGTACTTTTCGTCCGGTAAAGGCAACTACGATCGGTGGGCATGACATGCATACCGAGCACCTTGTGATCCCCAGACATTTAATAGAGCTACTAAAAAATAAAACAGATGAGGTGATTGCTGTAGGTACCACTTCGGTCAGAACTCTTGAAAGCCTGTATTGGATGGGCGTAAAACGTCTGGAAGGAGTAGAAGAATTTTTCTCTGTCGAACAATGGGAAGCCTACACTCTACCTCAGCATTATTCCTTACAGGAGGCTATGGGAGCTCTGGAAAGTTGGTTTGATGAAACACATCAGGAATTGTTAAAAGCAAAAACGACTATCATCATAGTTCCGGGATATCGCTTCCGTGTGCTGGATGCTATGTTTACCAATTTTCATCAGCCCCAGAGTACACTGTTACTTTTAGTCAGTGCGGCCGTCGGGGAAGACTGGAAAAAAATATACGATTATGCTCTCGGGCATGATTTCCGTTTCCTGAGTTATGGGGACAGTAGCTTGTTGAAAATCAGATGTTGAATGAAGCAGAATGAGGAAGATTATGTTGGAGTTATCGTTGCCGGCATTTGAATATAAAGTTAAAAAAAAGAATGAGACCGTGATGATTTTTGATATCATCCGGAAAAAGTATGTGGTGTTGACCCCGGAGGAATGGGTTCGTCAGCATATTGTGCATTATTTGATAGAACATAAAAATTTCCCGTCGATATCCATAGTTTTGGAACGTGAGATCGATTTGTACGGTTTACGCCGCCGTTTCGATATTGTAGTATTTGAACGGAACGGAAATCCTTATCTGGTGATAGAGTGTAAGGCTCCATCGGTTCGGTTAACCCAGCAGGTTTTCGATCAGGCTTTCCGTTACAATATCACCCTTTGTGCCCCTTATGTAGCTGTTTCAAACGGTATCAGGCATTTTTGCGGCAAGATTGTCCGTTCCAAAGGTTTTGTCTTTTTGGAGGATTTTCCGGAATATAATAAGTGACGGATTTAGAATTTATGTTGTACAGCGAAGTGAGTCGGACTTGCCGGAAGTGGATATGGGTAAATGTAAAAAGTGGGTAAAAGCTAAGAAACTTTTCCTGGCTTTACCCGCTCTTATTTATTTTTCTCCGTTTATAAACTAGTTATTTCTTAGTTTGAAAATATTTATCCAGTAATTCAAAAGCTGCGGCAAAAGAGCTGACTTCGTTGTTCATGACCTGATGCTCTGCAATTTTCAGATTTTCTTTCTGACTTTGATAAAAATGATTGCGGAGTTGTTCGTTGATGGTTTCGTACATCCAGTATTTGGATTGTTCGGCGCGCCGGGTTTCGAAGTAGCCATTTTGCTGGGTTTCACTGCAATAATGTAAAATGTTTTCCCAAATTGCATCAATACCTGTACGTTCATAGGCAGAACAGGTCATCACTTTAGGCATGACTCCTGATTCATGGGGAGGGAAGAAATGCAGGGCGGTTTGTAATTGCGCTTTCGCCAATTCTGCCCGTTGGATATTATTGCCGTCTGCTTTATTGATGATGATGCTGTCGGCCATTTCCATGATGCCACGCTTGATTCCTTGCAATTCATCTCCGGCTCCGGCAATTTGTACCAACAGGAAAAAGTCAACCATAGAGTGTACGGCTGTTTCGCTTTGTCCTACACCGACAGTTTCTATCAGTACAATGTCAAATCCTGCTGTTTCGCACAAAATCATGGCTTCCCGGGTTTTTCGTGCTACTCCACCCAAAGATCCGGCAGATGGGGAAGGACGTATATAAGCGTGCGGATCGCATGCCAGTTCTTCCATTCGGGTTTTATCACCCAAAATACTCCCTTTAGATCGCTCACTGCTGGGGTCAATGGCCAGAACAGCTATCTTATGGCCTTGTCCGGTCAGGAACTTACCGAAACTTTCAATAAATGTGCTTTTCCCGGCTCCTGGGACTCCTGTGATTCCTATGCGAATGGAACGCCCGGAGGAAGGTAGACAACGATTGATAACTTCCTGGGCTATTGTCTGATGTTCGGGTTTGGCACTTTCTACCAAGGTGATGGCCTGACTCAGTATGTTGATATTTCCTTTCAATATCCCTTCAACATAATCTTCTGTTGTCAAGTCTTTTTTCCTGATATTTTTTAAGCGGGCAGCAATATTCGGATTCATAGGATCTGGTTGCTCAATCCCTTTGTTTACTTTCAATCCTTCATATTCCGGAGCATTTTCCGGATGTTCTAAGCATTCTGACATGGTCTGTTTTTTATTTATCTTGTCCAGGAATAAAGCGAATGGCATTATCCTATGCAAAGGTAATAAATGTATATTATTGAAACCAGTTAAAAAGTAACCTTTTTCATGCGTTCGATCAGTTCGTTTCCTAAGGCAGTTTTTGCTTCAATGTGTTGTTGAACTGCCTCTACGAAAGGATTATTTTCAAAGGCTCCTCTTACTTGTTCAAAGTCCATTTTTTTCTGATTCTTGTTTCCATCAGCTCCGAAGCCTGTGTGTGCTGTCATGGAAAATTCTTTATGGGCATCTTCGTAGAGCATTTTGTCCAGTGCGACGACAGCCTCTTGCCAGGTGTTGACGATACGGATAACATCTTCAGCTGTAATGCTTTCAGGGGTAACTTTGTACCATTGTTGCATTACTTCCCAAGCCCAGGTCCATTCCAGTTGATAATAATTCTGATGTAGCTGACGGAAAGTGTCAGTAATTTGTTCTACAGATTGTATTTCCCCGTTTTCGATTTGGCGGATCAGTTTAGCTATCTCTTTTTGGGGGGCTATCAATCCTGATAGATCAACCCATTCTCCGTTACCTTGTTGAGTGGAGGGGATGAGTCGTTTCCGGATTTCTTCATTGTTGGTAAAATTTTGATTTTCAAGGCGTTTTATAATGGAGTTTCCCAGAAATTTATTGATGGCCATGGAATAGTAGTGTATACCCTTTTTCAGTGAGCCGCTTTTTATATGTGCACTTTGATAGGAATATTCTCCGGAAACTTTTTGCAAGGTTTTTAATACTTCCATACCGCTCAACATTTTTTGAATGGTATATGGACTCAATAGATTGAAATTAATAAAGTCCAGATGTCTTGAATCTGTCCTTTTATCACGTTTTGGCCATTTCTGAGCATCCCGGATGGTTCCGACACTCCGCAAATTTACTGCCGGTACGAGGTAGGTCTGGTTGTTCTGTTCAATCAGATAGGAGAAAGGCAGGTCGGAAGTGTCCGGATGGCTGACATGCCGTCCCATGATCAATGAAAAAGCACCGATCTTTGCTGGCCAGAGGATATAAGAATCACTGGTGGTTTTGGAGCCCCTTTCCACTATGCCCTGATGTATGGGGCCCAGTTTATATAGATGATTGCTTTGGTTGGATCCGCTACCTGCATTCAGGAAAGAAAACATTCCGGCGATCAACAGACTGGATTTATGCATGGTGACTGTGTAAGGACCGGCAAATACTGCACAGGCCTCTCCGTTTTCTCCCTGACAGTTACTGAAAAATAATGAATCGTGGGCCGAAAACAGATGTCCTAAGTGGCAGGCTTGGCCGATAAAACAACGGACGAGTGCTGCACCATCGCTGATATTAGAACCAGAAGAAATAATAAAATCCTCAGCCATAACATTATGACCGATGTATACCGGGGCTTCAGAATTGCTGTTCACAGAGCCGTTTTTCAAGCGTGAAGCTCCTTCGATGGTTGTGTTGTCACCTATATATACATTGCGTATACTTCCCGTATTGATGATGTGTACATTGTTTCCAATACGTCCTCTGTCAGAAGAGATATTTTCCACATATTGTCCGATCAGCTTTTTTAGCTTTTCTGTCAATACCGGATAATGGCGGTATAGGGCTATAATGTATGCCAAATGAGCCGACAGCTGATTAAAAATGGGAACCTCACGTCCGCCGGTTTCATTCAGTACGGAGACCAGGATTCCGTTTCCAAAAGAAGACCGGCCTTCTGTAACAATGAGATTGGCATTCTGAATGAGACAATCATTTCCGATTTCGTAATTGGCGATGTAGTTTGGGATGCTTTCAATCAGCACATTATCCCCAATGATACAGTTGTGTAATGTTACGTTGAATAAGCCGGAGTGTTTGGGCAGGCCTCCTTCAAGCATGAATTCCTTTTCAAATACTCCTAAGCGTATGTTCCCTGAAAAACGGGTATTTTGTATGTAATTGGTGGTAAAGTCGGGTGTAACCTGGATTTTGTCCCAGTCTGAGCAAGTGCAGCCTTGATTATGAAGGCAGGTAATTTCTTCCTGTGTCAGATTTCTCAATTTCATTGTGTATATTTTAGGTTTGACTCACAAAGATAAAATTTTGGAAAGATAAATGAGATACTGATGTGAAATTATCTGTCGGGTATTTTTACCTGTATTGTTGACCTCTCCATAAATAAGTGCCGCAATCCTGACATTGGTAGCCATCGCCGATACATTTGTTCCAGTGACTGATGTGTCTGACATTGTAGCTCCCGCAATAAGGACATTTTATCCGGTGAAAAAAAATCAAATAAATGAGACAGCCTGGAAATGAGGTAAAAAAAAGCAAAAAGCTGATTCCTACTTTTGATATAACCGAATGTGACGTTTGTTTCCACAAACGATCCAAAGTCCAAATAAACAGAAACAGGGAAGCAATTCCCAATACGATAAACATTATTGTTGTCATGGTTCTTTAAATTTCTGCACTCTTGTTGAAATGGAATAAACTAAATAAAACGTTCGATTTATTTGTTAAGCAGATATCTGTATTTTTATGTTGATTAAATTTTTAATCAAATTGAGTATGAGTGTTTTGAATACTCAAATAAATATTTAATTTTGCAAATGTAAATGGAATGGAGTGACCAATAAATCGAACGATTAGTTGTTTGTTAATTTCCTCTGTATCAATTCGTTATTATATAATATGCATTCATCGTTTTCTAATATACTACGGGCCTGATGTTTTTGGATAAAGAGTGAATTTATTTCCGGAGTTTGCATATAAATGCTCTGTGGACTTCAGAATGTCTCTATGTTGATGCAGGAAAGAGGCTCGTTCAGATAAGTAAAAGGAATATCCGTCTACGAAAGAAAATATGGTTTATGAAAATAGATATAAAAAGGACTTCTCAGGAATGAGAAGTCCTTGATTATAGGATTGTAATAAATACTTATTACTTACCGGCATGCATTACTGCGGCTTGGGCAGCTGCTACGCGGGCGATGGGTACACGGAAAGGTGAGCAGCTTACATAGTCCATCCCTACAGTATCGCAGAAGATAACCGATGAAGGTTCCCCGCCGTGTTCTCCACAGATTCCTACTTTCAGGTTCGGATTGGTTTTGCGTCCCAGCCGGGCTCCCATTTCAACCAGCCGGCCAACACCTTCCTGATCCAATACTGCAAAGGGGTCTGTTTTCAGAATACCTTTTCTGATGTATTCCGGTAAGAATTTACCGGCATCGTCACGGGAATATCCGAAGGTCATCTGAGTCAGGTCGTTAGTACCGAATGAGAAGAATTCAGCTACTTCAGCAATCTGGTCAGCAGTGATGGCAGCGCGCGGGATTTCAATCATGGTTCCTACTTTATAGTCCACTTTTACGCCTTTTTCTTCAAATACCTGTTCAGCAACGCGGCGGATGATTCCAGCCTGTTGTTGCAGTTCTTTTACAGTACCAACCAATGGAACCATGATTTCCGGACGAGGATCCAGACCGCGCAATTTCAGGTTGCAGGCAGCTTCGATGATGGCGCGGGCCTGCATTTCGGTGATTTCGGGATAGGTGATACCCAGACGGCAACCGCGGTGACCCAACATCGGGTTGAATTCGTGCAGAGCATCGACTTTTTCTTTAATGCGCTCTACCGGCATTCCCAGTTTCTGTGCCATATATTGCTGTGAAGCAG
>CAJMQA010000214.1 GCA_905215395.1 uncultured bacterium
CTAAGTGTTACGGACGTAACCTGGCTACTGGTAAGCTGGTTCAGATGGGAGAGGCCGTTGGTACAATTGCTGCCCAATCCATCGGTGAGCCGGGTACACAGCTGACATTGAGAACATTCCACGTGGGAGGTACTGCCGGTAACATTTCTACAGAGAACTCTCTGAAGGCTAAGTATGACGGTTATATTGAATTTGAGGAATTGCGTTCAGTGGAATATACCCAGGACAATGGACAGAAATGTGATGTCGTTGTGGGACGTCTGACTGAGTTGCGTATCATTGATAAGAATACTAATATCATTTTGATTTCCCATAATATTCCATACGGTGCCAAACTGTTTGTGAAGGATGGACAGGAAGTCAGCAAAAATGATCTGCTTTGTGAATGGGATCCCTTTAATGCGGTAATCATCACAGAATACAGTGGTCGTATAGGTTCAGAAAATCTTGTTGAAGGTGAGACTTTCAAGGAGGAATCGGATGAAACTACCGGTTTCCGTGAAAAAGTGATTACTGAGTTCCGTGATAAGACCAAAGCTCCGGCTTTGACGATTATCGATGAAAATGGAAATGTCACTAAGAGTTACAACCTTCCGGTGGGAGCCCATATTGTTGTGAAAGAAGGCGCCGAAGTGATTGCCGGTAGTACGATCGTTAAGATTCCGAGAGCTGTCGGTAAGGCAGGAGATATTACGGGAGGTCTTCCTCGTGTGACCGAGTTATTTGAAGCCCGTAATCCTTCAAATCCCGCAGTTGTATCTGAAATTGACGGAGAAGTTACTTATGGTAAGATCAAACGTGGAAACCGGGAGATTATCGTAACTTCGAAAGCCGGTGAAGTGAAGAAATATCTGGTATCTCTGACCAAACAGATTCTGGTACAGGAAAACGATTATGTACGTGCCGGAACTCCTCTGTCTGACGGTGCTATTACCCCGACTGATATTCTGAATATTCAGGGACCGATCAAAGTACAGGAGTATATTGTGAATGAAGTACAGGATGTATATCGTATGCAGGGAGTGAAGATCAATGACAAACATTTCGAGATCATTGTTCATCAGATGATGCGTAAGGTATTGATTCAGGATTCAGGCGATACCCGTTTTCTGGAAAACCAGATCGTGGATAAGACTGAGTTTATGGAAGAAAATGACGAGATGTACGGCAAGAAAGTAGTGATGGAGCCGGGAGATTCCGACCGTGTAAAAGCCGGACAGATCATCTCTGCACGTACGCTCCGTGATATTAACTCTCAATTGAAACGTCGTGACCTGAGGGTAGTAGAAGCCCGTGATGCTGTACCTGCGACTTCTTCACAGGTATTGCAGGGGATTACCCGTGCTGCTTTACAAACTTCCAGCTTTATCTCAGCTGCATCTTTCCAGGAAACTACGAAAGTGCTGAATGAAGCTGCTATCTATGGTAAAGTAGATCCATTGGAAGGCCTGAAAGAAAACGTGATTTGTGGTCACCTGATTCCGGTTGGTACTGGTATGAAAGAGATCCGCGGACTGATCGTTGGCTCGAAGGAAGAGATGGAAAAAATACAAAAATAGAAATGAAAGGCCACCTGAAAAGGTGGCCTTTTTTCATTTTTATCTTTGGGACTCCAATTGGATGGTTTGCAGAATGGTATTCAGGAAGGCAGATTTTTGTTTCCACTCTGATTTATGCAGGATATAAACCACACTTTTCTCTGCCGGATATAATTTGATCTCCGGGTTTGTTTCTTGCCTGAAAAATGTATAGAGGAAGGTCATGGGAATTTTTGCAGAATAACGATGTTTCCATTTTTTGTTGTTTTCAGCTTCAATAAAAAGCTTGGTTGTTGGATGACTAACTTTTTGGAGGGGTGTCACTAAACAAATGGAATCGATAGGTGTGGGCTGACTATTATAATATGTGAAATTCAGGATGGCACTATCTTGATATTGCTGATATGTGATATCAAAAGTAAGATCTCCATTCGCTTTATTGGTAAACAGGGAGACCGGGAAAATATGGTACAGTATTCCATTGATTTGTGGACGGGCGGTGTAATATTCCTTTAGTTTTTGTCCTTGGCTCTGGAATGCGGATAAACATAGCAGTAGTAACGCTATTATTTTTAAAGAGTAATTCATTGTGATGTATCTGGATTGCAGGATAATGGGAATATAAAATACCCGGAACCCTGTGAAGAGGTTTTCCGGGCTAAATGTCTGAGAGAACTATTCTCCGTATACGATTACCTTATATTTGGCAATGATACCGATAATACTACTAGATTCATAGTCAATGTGATGAATTTTAGTAATTCCTGCTGATTTGGCTGCTGTTTCGATGCTTGCATCACCGGTAGTAACCAGCCCCAGAATACCTTGGCATTCTGCTGTTCCTACTTTGCTTGAAACTCCGTTGCCGGTTACAGCAAACGGACCTTTTACATTGGTATAAGCCCAACCGCTGATCGGAGCCTGAACCATTGCACAACTTGACATCAGGAATAAAACACTACAGACAAATAATAACTTTTTCATAGAATTAAATTTTAGTTGTTAAAAAAGAGCTTTGTAAGCATGATTATTTTATTTCTATTTCTCCCGTCGGAAATTTTTTATGAATGATAATATATGTTTCATTCATCCTGTTTGATTAAAATGTATCTGATTTTTATGTACGTTTATTGTGCAGGTTTGTATATCCTTTTTATTTCTGCTCAGGGAGATGTACGTATCAATATTTTATTCTTTACATTTGTGTCTGTTTTAATAAAATCTGTGCAAAGGTTCCGGCATGAATGCTGGAAGTATATTTCAGGATATTGTGTAATTATAAATAGTACTATGGAAGAACAAAAACAGAATCAATTGGAAATCGACCTGAATCATGAAATAGCTCAGGGTACTTATGCAAATTTGGCAATTATAGCACATTCAACCTCTGAGTTTATTGTGGACTTTGTAAGGTTGATGCCGGGAGTTCCTAAACCTGAGGTGAAAAGCCGGATTATTATGACTCCTGAAAATGCCAAACGTCTGATGTTGGCATTACAGGATAATATTAGAAAGTTTGAGCAGGATAATGGAGCAATCCGTATACCACAGGAAGTTCCGGTCAGTCCAATGTTTCCTATAGATTTGGAACCGAAAGGACAAGCGTAAAAATATGCTGATGAAAATTTATTTTCATCAGCATGAAATAATCAGATCTTTAATTTTGCTTTTCTGTTTTATTGGAAATTTGTTTTAAAATTTCACGTAGTAAATCGTTGTTTTTTTCTAATTCGCGGCTTTGTGTATTCATGAAGAGGATTAACTTCACAATTAAAACTATAAATACAATTAGGGCTCTTAGGTATAGAATAATGACTATCATGTTTTGGTGGTTGTGATTGAACCGTGTAAAGAAGATATTTTGATTTTAATATTTTCTGGTTGAACGTTCGGAAAATCACTAATGAATAGTTTTTAAAATTTAATTATCTCTATAAAAATTCAAAAATCGGTAGAACAGAGAGGGTTACTACGGAATTCTCGGTTTTTATTCTTATATTTGCTTCCTAAACTCAAGAAAACGAACGTTTTTTTTGTTATAATTTTTTAAACAATTATAACTATCACTACATTTCAAATAATACAAATAACAATTTGATTATCAGAATTCCTCCCATCCTTCTGATTTTTATTCACTGATTTTCAATCCTCCGCGTAACAACGCGAAAAAAACGTTCGTTTAATACTTTCAGTAAGCAAGTGAGAATATGAATGATTATCTGTTATCGGATGATTTTATAAATAGACTGGGCAAACGGGAGAAAGCGGCTTTTCAACTGCTGTTTGATACCTTTTATCGGTCGTTATGCTTTTTTGCGACGAAAATTATTCACGATTCCAATGCAGCAGAGGATATTGTGCAGGATGTTTTTATTAATTTCTGGAAACATGATCTGAAAACTTTTCCGAATTATAAGACTGTTAAAACGTTCTTATACAATAGTGTACAGAATCGTTCATTGAATTATCTGAGGGATATGGAGATTCAGAGACGCAATTACCAGCAATTGGATATTCATGAAGAAGATGATGAACATTATGTATATCAGCAGATTCGTAGTGAAGTGGTCGCCGAAATTTTTGCTGCTATAGAAGAATTACCGGAAAAATGCCGAGAGATATTTAAAATGTCGTATATAGAAAGTCAGGAAGAAAAAGAAATTGCAGCACAATTGAATGTTTCTGTCAATACGGTCAAAACTCAAAAGTTAAGAGCAAAAAACTATCTGAAAACCCGTTTGGGAGATTTATTTGTTGTACTCTTATGGCTATTTCCTGATTTATAATAGATTGAAGGGAAAAAGGAATAGGGGGCGTAGCTCCCTATTTCCATATATGAAACAAGCATGTATAATTATCTGTACAAGTAATAAAAAAATAATCCATCCTTGTCACCTATTCTTGTTTTGAATGTGTTTCAGGGACAAAATCGAACTTATGAAAAACGATCCGGATGATATTAGTCAATTGATCTTCAAACGGCTTCAGCAAAAGCTTGTTGTTGAAGAACAGGAGAGATTGGAAGAATGGATGAAAGAGCGGCAGGAGCGCCGGGAACTGGTTCAGGAGCTAGGCGATGAATCAGCTGTTCGTGAACATTTGAACCTTTATCTTTCTTTTCATCCGGAGGATGCTTGGAAAAAGGTTGATACGGCTTGTGCTGACAGGAGAATTGATCCCGGGTTTCTGTTTTTAAGGGTAGCTGTTATTGTTTTATTGTTTCTGGTTGGTGGTGGTATCTATTACTTTAGCCATGTAGAAAAGGAACAGCAAGTTCAGGTTTTATCATTAAATGATATACATCCTGGTAGTAATCAAGCGATTTTAATATTGGAAAATGGTCAGGAAATAGGGTTGGAAAACAGTGATGATTCTTCTCGGGTTATAGTGGGAGAAAATTGGAAAGTGGAGAGGAGAGGACAGTTGAGTTATGAGCAGAAATTGCAGGAGCAGAAACTGAAATATGCCTGGCATACCTTGCGTGTTCCCAGAGGAGGAGAATATTCCTTGAAATTAGAAGATGGTACAATGGTGTGGATGAATAGTGAAAGTAAGTTGAAGTATCCGGTTCATTTTTCCGGAAATGAAAGGAGGGTGATTTTATCCGGGCAGGCTTTCTTTAAGGTTGCATCTGATCGTTCTAAAGCATTTATTGTGGAAACTTCATCGATGGATATCCGGGTTTTCGGAACCTCTTTTGATGTGATGGCATATGAAGATGAAAAATCTTTTGCTGCAACATTGGTGGAGGGAAATGTAGAGGTTGCCGGAAAGAACGGAACAGAGGGAAATATCAGGTTAAAACCCGGAAGACAGGCTTTGTGTGTGAATGGAAAGTTACAGGAAAAAGAAGTGGATATAGATTTATATACGGCTTGGATGCGTGGTCGTTTTACGTTTGCCAGCGAACCATTGGATATGGTGTTGAGAAAATTGGAACGTTGGTATGACATCAGCTTTAAATTGGAGGATGAGCGCATCCGGCAAAGAAAATTTACAGGTAGTGTGTCCCGCTATAGCGACATTACGAAGATATTGGAGATGTTGGAACTGACAACCAATATTCATTTTAGTATCCGTGGGAATCAAATTGTGGTAGAAGAAAATTAGAAAAAGAGGATGACAAGTGGTTCCAGCACTTGCCATCCGGTGTAAAATTGGATATACAAACAATTTAACTGATCAAATTTATGAAAAAAAATCCTGAATCAAGTCGGGATAGGTATCCTGATTTGGGAAAATTTTTTAAGGTGATGAAACTTTGTGCGTGTATTATGCTTTGTACGATACTTTCAGTATCTGCAAATACACTGGCTCAGCGGGTGAAAATGTCGATAGAGAGACAGAATGCAGATATGATAAGTGTGCTGTCGGAGGTGTGTAAGAAGAATGGCTTTCAGCTATTGTACAATGACGAAGAGGTGGCAGGAATCAAGATCAGTATTGATTTGAAAGATGCTTCTTTGGAGGAGATTCTGGACCATGTATTCAAGGG